>NZ_JBEXIM010000022.1:0-93749 GCF_040608575.1 Micromonospora sp. NPDC005171
CCCCCCCAAACCGGGCTGTCGCGGCCATCACGGCACCCTCCTCAACAGGCACAACGCCCGGCAGGTCAGGCCGGAAACACCAACTTGTTGGATCCACAGACTTCCGGCGACACCTCACCGGCCTGCTCGGCCAAGGTCCAGCCGTTCTTACGACCCAGACCAGAGAACAAACCCACACACGTACTGACGCACCCGCAGCCGCGGCTCCGACCGCCGAAACCGAGGCCCGATCCGGGCATGCAACCGGTCCAACTCTCCATGCCACCGATCGACATCAACGTCCGTCACAGTCGGACCAACGAACGCGAGTCGAACCCGATTCGTCTACTGCCGTTTGCAGTACTAAGGCATGTCCTATCGCGTGCCGATGGTGACGGCGCGCTCGCCGGGCCGGTACAGCAGCAGATGGTCCGCGCTGCCGGTATGCCCGAAGTCATAGGCGACGATCCGGTCCTGGACGTTGCGCAGGTCGAACCAGCCGACGCTGCCGACGCCCAGGTGGGAGACGTGGACCGCCGAGTACGTGTCGGTGAGGTCGTGCCGCACCACGTCCAGGTAGCCGGTGCCGGGCCGGTAGACGACGAGGTGGTCGGCCATGCCGGTGTGGGCGTAGTCGAAGGCGACGATGCGGTCCCGCGGATCGGCAAGGTCGTAGCCGGCGATGCCGCTGGACGAGACCAGGTGCGGCCAGAAGGTGTTGCCGGCCGCGTGCCCGACGATGGTGACGAGCCGGGCGCCGGGGCGGTACAGCAGCAGGGCGTCCTGCTTGCCGGTGTGCGCATAGTCGTAGGCGATGACCTGGTCGTCCGGGCTGGTCAGGGCAAATCCTTCGATGCCCTGATGCGACCCGACGACCGTCGTGAACGGCCCCGCGGCGCTGTGCTGCAGGATGAACAGCACGTTGTCGCCGGGCCGGTACGCCACGAGGTGGTCGAGCTTGCCGGTGTGCTCGTAGTCGTAGGCCACGAGCCGGTCCTTCGTCGACGCCAGGTCGTAGCCGCCGATGCCGCTTGTCGAGGTGTACACCGGCCAGAAGCTGCCGTCCGACGCGTGGCCGACGACGTACACGACGCCCGTACCCGGCCGGTACAGCACCAGGTAGTCCTGCCGGCCGGTGTGCGCGAAGTCGTAGCTGATGATCTGGTCGTTGGTGCTGCTCAGATTGAAGCCGCCGATCCCGTTCGTGGACCTGAACACCGTCTCGAAGCTGGGCCGCTCGGTGCCGACCGTCGCCTTTCGCCGCAGCACGTACACGATCCCGGTGCCCGGCCGGTAGACCAGCAGGTGGTCGAGCTTGCCGGTGTGCTCGTAGTCGAACGGCACCACCCGGTCTCGGGGATCGGCCAGGTCGTACCCGCCGATCCCGCTCTGCGACTTGAACGGCACCCGCAGGTCGGGGTTGGTGAACGCCAGGCTCAGGTCGTCGTAGAGCGCCACGTCCTTCTTGACGAAGCCCTGCTCCTCGACGATGCCGTACGGGTTGCCTGGGGAGTCGCGGTACGAGAACAGGACGAGCGGGCCGGTGTAGTCCTGCGCCTGCCACATACGGACGCCCTTGACCATCTGGTCCCGTTTCGTCGAAAACCACCAGCCGGGATTGGGGGTTATCAGCCCGTAGCCCCACTCGGTGCCCCAGATCTTCTTGCCCGCGTCGTCCCTCCGCACCATCACGTCGCGGACCGCGGCGAGCTCACCACAGATCTGCCCGGGCGTGTCATCGGCCGGCGGTCCGAACAGGTTCTCCCAGGGCGCGCCACACTTCGGCATGTCCGGGGCGTCGTTCATATTGGAGTACGGATGATGGGCGACCGCATCGAACGTGTCCTTGTAACCGTGGGCGTACCCCCAGTCCAGCCATGCCGACGGCGACCTCGTCGCGTCGAGCCCCGCCGACGCACCGGCCAGCACATAACATTGGCCGCACGTGGTGCGGATCTCCGTGGACGCGATCTTGACCAGCTCCCAGTACCGGGCCAGTGTCGCGGTCGCGTCGGCGGCCGGGTCGTAGCGCCCGTCCCCCGGCCGGATGACGCCGTCGTCGCCGTACACGCCGTCGTACTTGCCGAAGCCAACGATGTTCGGCTCGTTCCAGATCTCGAAGGCGTCAACGATGGGCGGGGTGCCGGGCGGCGAGCCCGGCGGCGGCCCGTAGTGCTGCACCGTCAGGTCCACGAGCGTCTTCCAGCCCTCGCTGTCCGTCGGCAGCCAGGTCTCCGGCGGGTCCTGGTTCGGCTCCTGCGTCCAGATGTGGCCGCCGTTGAGCCAGGAGGGCGAGCCGAACAGGGTCACGAGCGGCCGCATGCCTTTGCGGTGCGCCTCCATCACCACCCGGTCGAGGTGGTCGAAGTTCATGTGGATGGCACCCGTGGCATCTTTCGACGCGTACGTGTGAAAGTCGGTCCATGCCCTGATGATCGGTGTGCGGCCCGGGACGAACGACTGGATGCGGTCCAGATGATCGCCGATCCCGCCCGGGGTGTCGAAGTCGAAGCCCACCTCGGAGAAGCCGACGTCACGGTTGCTGTAGGGGTAGCGCGACGGCGCCGGGTCAGCGGACGCCGGGGCGCCGCCAGCGGCGACGAAGACCGTGGCCGCCAGCGCCATGAGGGCCGCCGCCGACAGGGAGACCAGGCGTTGTGCTCGGATCATGGGTGACCGTTTCCGCCTTCCGCTGCGAGCGCGCCGTGAAACGGTCGCTCAGACACACGGACCCAAGGCGGACAGGCTTGTCGCCATGCAACGCACCCGCGACGCCCCGTGTTGACACCCCGCGTGTCATCCGCCGCGCGAGGAATGTAACCGATCTTCGATACACCAATCAAGAGCGTAAGGTGAACAGTTCGCTACCGTCCGCACGGTACGCGCCGGTCGCAGCAGCGATCGGCCCTGGACCAGCTTCGACGGTGGCCGACTGATGGGACTGGAGAGCGGCCGCAAGGTATGTGCGCGCCCATCGGGCATGCACGGATCAGAAGGTTAGGGGTTCGAGATCCCTTCGAGCGCGCTTGATCGACTGGCGTCTAGCCTCCGGGGACGCGGGTCAGGCAGGAGAACTGCTCCACCGCCGGACCGTCGAGGTGGGTGGGCGGCTTGTCGAGGTGCCAGAACGCCCGTGTGGGTGCCACATAGACACCACGTCGGTCGTAGTCGGAGTCCGGTCATGCAGCCCGTACGCCCGCGACCCGACCACAACGGCAAGAACCTGCCGCTCGACAAGCTCGATCACGCCCGGGACGCTACCCAATCCCCGCCCCGCACGCGCCGCCCTTTTCAAACACTCCGCATCTGTGAACGTGAGCTCTTCGACGAAGAAGTGCCCACGGTGGTCCGGGCCAGACTGCGAAACAGGCTGGTACTCGTCGCCGTAGAGCACGGATCTCGACATGGGCGGACGTCGCCGGAAGCAACAACCAGGATCCCAGTGCTGGCCCCTTAGGGTCCGCCAGAGAGGTCACCACAGCAGATGTGCTGGTATGGCATCACAGGGTCGGATCGGGCTTCCATCTCACAAGACAACTTGTCGAACCGGTGGCCCCTGGGAGCCTCCGGGATGGTCGTGATCGATCCGGGCTCTGCTGGTCGCTGCAGGACATTCCGGAGCTGCCCGGTCGGCTCACCGCCCTCAGCCGAGGGCCTGGTTACAGCATGCGGGTCAGCTCGTGCATCGCGGCGAACTGCGTGTCCGGGCGTGGTGGTGGCAGCCGCAGAAGGTTATCGGCGTCGCGGTCGCGCTGGTGGCTGCCCAGCACGATTTCGGCGCGTTCGAGTGTCGGGTGATCAACGAAGGGGGCGAGCGCGTCGACGGGTAGGTGCGGCGCTGCGACCAGAAGCTCCCGCAACTGCGGTGCCGCGGCGAGGCCCTCAAGGGCTGCTGGGTGGCGGAGATGACGCATCCCGAGGCATTCGGCCCGCGTCAGCATGGTGTTGGAGCCGAAGTCCGCAAGCCGTTCGACGGCGAGCGTTTCCAGCCACAGCCACTGCAGTGCGCGCAACCGTGTCACCGGGGTGAGGTCGCTGATCTTTCGCACCTGGCGCAGTGCCAGGTAGCGAAGTGTGGGGATCTGGGTGAGCCATTCGCTGTTCGTCAACGAGCCGAGGGTCAGCGCCAAGGCGTGCAGGTGTGGCAAGGCAATGACGGGCAGGACGTGGTCGACGGGAAGCCGCCACAGCGACAGGTCCCGCAGGCCCGGGTTGGCCTGTAGCACTTCGGTGCGCCCACGCCGGTGCTCGACGACCCTCAACCGGCGAAGCCGACGAAACTGGGCAACAGGAGCGAGATCGAGAGGTCTGCGGGTCTCCCCGATGTCAAGGAACTCCACATCAGCGGTCAACTGATTCAACGGGGCCAGATCGGTCAGGCGCCACAGGCCCGCGACACTGAACCGGCGAACATGTGGAAACCAACGCAGGAACCGCAGCGTCGCAAGGTCGTCATCGAACCCGTAGACCCGCAGCGGGACCATCGGATGATCCACCAGGAGCGCGGCGACCGACCGATACTCCGCCTCGGTAAGCGGCTCACTGAACTGGACGACATCCGCGTGGCCCAGCCGGGCGCGGAGCTGCGCGACGTCGACCGGACTCCGCACCTCCACGACACTGCCCATCCCCACATGATCCTGTACCGCCTACCGCCCGCGGCGCCACGGTCATCGTCCGCGTCGTGCGCACGGCTGCGGACCTTCGCTACGAGTACCAGCTCGCTGCGATGAACGAGCAACTCGGCATTCAACCGTCTGGTTGCCCGCCCGTCCACAGCTGGCCACCACGTCGTCAACGGTCGCACGCGCCTACCGCTCAGCACAGTCGGCCCGTCCGTCGCGTAACGCTGAGGAGTGACGCCCGGTCGGCGGCAGATCCGGACACCCGCCAGGTGCGATGTTTCAAGACCGACGGCGGTTTATTGCGTTGCCCGGGTGATTCAGGCCGGGCCACCCGGAGCGTCGGGCAACGCGAACCAGCAGCCCTCAACCACCTCACGTAGGTGACCTTCGCGGGCAAGTTCGATACACGCCTCGACAATGTCCTCATGGTTGTAGCCGTCCTCGGCGGCTTTGTCGAGAAACCAGCGAATACGCCAGGCGTCGAATGCTTCGACCTCGCGCCCGAGGACGGGATCGGTGACCAGGTCGACGTCCACCTCCCTGCCGTCGGAGTTGACCATGCGGCACCCGGCGCCGTGGACGGTGTACGTGATCCCGCTGCGGGTGAAACCTTCCCGGGGCAGTTCCCGGCGCGAACGAACCGCCGCCAGAAGATCCGCGATGTCCGCGATGGGGAGCAAGTCGGCAAGTAGCCGACCACGTATATCGCGCAGTTCAGCGACGAACCGCCGAACGGCGGCAGCCGATGAGGCACCCTGCGCCATGCCGTCCAGTATGAGCGTCCTGCCCACACCGCAGCAGCCCAGACGAGTACGGCCGTCATACCGGGCATCATCCCCAGACGACCGGCTCGGCGGCCAACCGTGTCAGCCGGTTGGCTGATTTGTCACGGAACTGTCACAGATCCGCGTGGTGACCGCCAAGCCAGCACGGCAGGGTCCTAGACGACCGCGCCCGTGAAGGAGAGGAGTGTGCCCGTGACAGGACCGCTGGCAACCACGACGTGCACGCTGCCGCTGGTCGAGGTGTGCATCACCGAGTTCAACCTGGCCTGCCTTCCGGCGACCGGAGCAGTGTTCGAACGACTGTTGGCCTTACACCCCGCACAGGTGGTGGTGGACCTGTCCGGGTGCCGGCACATCGACGCCGCCGCCATCGGCCTCCTCCTCGACGTGCACCGGCGGCTGGCCCGTGCCGGCGGGGTCCTCACCGTCCGCAACCCGAACCCGCGCATCCGGCGCATCCTGCACACCGCCCGTCTGGACCAGATCCTGCCGGTCGTCGACGCTGCCTCATCGTTGCCGTCCTGCACGCCCACGACGGGACAGGAGCCCGCCTCCGCACCGCCGGCGTTGGTCGCTCATGGCCGCGCCCCGGTGAGAGCCCCGCACTGACGAACCGCCAGCGGTCTCACCTTCCCCACCATCGGGTTGGACCGCCACCCGGCACGGAAACACCAGGCTCGGAAGCCAAGCCGCTTCGGCACTGCACGAATGCCGTGTCCCACCGCACGGAGAGACACGGACCAGGAAGGACCAGAAGAATGACAGTTGTCCCGGACGACCACCTCATGACCCTGATCTGCGACACCTGCGGCGACACCGTCAAGGCCACCGCGTGCGTGCTCCCCGACGCGGAGGTCGTCTGGACCCTGGTGTCCGAACAGGGCTGGAGCGGTTCCCCTTTCGCCACCGGCCCGCACCGCTGCCCGCACTGCAGCCTGCTGCCGCTCCCTGGTGGCGGCCACGCGTCGTGCGGCGACCACGGTCCCGGTGGCATCCTCGGCATCGACCACCTCGACGACGTGACCGTTGTCGCCGCCGCCGGTGACGTCGATCTCGACACCGGGGACACCCTGCGCACCGCCCTGCGTCACGCAGCCGACATGGGCGGGCACGTCGTGGTTGATTTGAGCCAAGTACACCTCATCGACTCCACCGGCCTCGGTCACCTCGTCCGTGCCCACCGCGACGCCCGAGACCGTGGGGCCACCCTCTGCCTGGCCGCGCCGTCGCGGTTCATCCGTACCGTCCTGCACACGATGCGCCTGGACGGGGCCTTTCCCATTTTCGACAGCCTCGAAGACGCTCTCGCCCAACTGTCGGTGTCGGAGCGGCCAACCGCCACCGCCGCCACGGCCACCCCTTCCTGATCGAACTCGGTCCCGGACCGAGGGCATCCTCGCCACCGGTAGCGACAACCGGCACCCAGGGATCGGATCGCAAGGAGCCAAGGCCATTCGAATGGCCGCTGGTGCACGGCGAATTTCCAGTACCAACCCACTTTGTCGTAGCACTCGTGCTCGAAGGAAGTCCGAGGGAGCCCATGAGCATCGCTGGTCTCGTCACCGCGCTCCTCGTCGGCGTCGCTGTCGGCCTGCTCGGCAGGCTCGTCGTCCCAGGACGCCAGGAGGCCCCGATCTGGCTGACGGTGTCCGTCGGGGTGGTCGCCGCGCTGGCGGGCAGCATCGTCGCCCGTCTCGCGGGCGTCGATACCAGCACCCTCAACCTCTTGGCTCTGGTCATCCAGGCCGGCCTCGCCGGCATCGGCGTCGTACTCGTCGTGGCCACCGCCAGGCCCGACCCATCCGACTCCCCCTGAACCGCAGACGACGCAGCGCCAGCACCAGAAGCCAGCCACTAGCAGGTTCAGGCCGGTTTTCGTTCAAGTGGACGAGGAGCAGGAGTGAAACCTCTGAGTCCCACCCGATCGCGTTCCCGGCAGGCCTGAGGTCACCGGCTCACCGTCCGCCATCCCGCCCGGCCTCGTCACAATCAAGGAGCTGACCGTGTACATGCCATGGCCGTTGCCCGATGAGAACTGGTTCGCCGACACCTCGCACCAGCCCGAGCCGGACCACGAGGACCGGAGACTTGAGGCGCTGGTCGCGCAGCGATTGAGCATCGACTGGACCACGAGGCGCCAGCAGATCACCGTTTCCGTGCAGAACCGGGTCGTCATTCTCGCCGGCGTGGTGAGTGACGCGAACACGCGGCAGGTCGCGGCGGACCTCGCCTACGACGTGCCGGGCGTCTTCGACCTCTGCAACACACTGCGGCTCAGCGGCCCGCGGCGTAGCCACTGGTGACCGACGATCATCGGTGACTCCGGCTCAGGGCCACATCCAAGGCGCGAATGACCTCCAAGGCTGCACGCTGCCTAGCCGTGGATGACACGCTCTCGTTCTCAGGGGCGGTGACAGGCTGATGATCGTCGTTTGGCTAACGTAGTAACCGGTGTGCCGGGAAGACTGGTCGGCGACTTCGTCACCGACCCCACCAGAGGACCACGATGAGCCGCCCACCGGCTAACCGCACGCCACTCCTGCTCAGCCGCAGGAGTTGGCCTGAGGTACGCCGGATCGGGGACATTCTCCGGACCGAAACGGTCGGTGGGGTGCTGCTGCTGGTCGCCGCCGTGGTTGCTCTCGCCTGGGCGAACTCTCCCTGGTCCGGCGGGTACCGCTCACTCGCCGACGTCACCGTTGGCCCCGAGGCACTGCATCTGGACCTCTCGTTGGCGCAGTGGGCTGCCGATGGCCTGCTAGCGATCTTTTTCTTCGTCGCCGGGCTGGAACTCAAGCGCGAGTTTGTCGCCGGCGATCTCCGCGAGCCCCGCCGGGCGATGCTTCCCGTCGCCGCCGCGCTCGGCGGCATGACGCTGCCGGCGTTGATCTACGTGGCGTTCAACGTCGGGACCGGCGACGGGGCGTTGACCGGGTGGGCGATCCCGACCGCCACGGACATCGCGTTCGCCCTCGCCGTGCTCGGAGTGATCAACACCAGCCTGCCCTCGGCGATGCGCACGTTTCTGCTCACCCTCGCGGTGGTCGACGACCTGCTGGCCATTGTGATCATCGCGGTCTTCTACACCAGTGCCCTGCACTTCGGGCTGCTGCTGCTCGCGCTGGCCCCGATGGCGCTGTTCGGTCTGCTGGTTCAGCGCCGGGTGCGGTCCTGGTGGCTGCTGCTACCGCTGGCGGTCACGACGTGGGCGCTGGTGCACGCCTCCGGGGTGCATGCCACCGTCGCCGGGGTCGCGCTGGCCTTCACCGTGCCGGTTCTACGCCGCAGGCCGGGACATGGTCCTGGCTTGGCGGAGCACTTCGAACACCGGATCCGGCCCCTGTCCGCCGGGGTCGCGGTGCCGGTGTTCGCGTTCTTCGCCGCCGGAGTCTCCGTTGCCGGGGCGGGTGGCCTCGGCGCAACCCTGACCGACTCGGTCGCCCTGGGCGTGATGGTGGGGTTGGTGGTGGGCAAGGCGGCTGGCGTTCTCGGTGCCACCTGGCTCGTGCAGCGGTTCACCCGGGCCCGGCTCGCGGAAGGGCTGGCCTGGTGGGACATGGTGGGGTTGGCGCTGCTGGCCGGGGTCGGTTTCACCGTGTCGCTGCTGATCGGTGAATTGGCGTTCGGCGCCGGGACCGAACGTGACGACCACTCCAAGATCGGCGTTCTGCTCGGGTCGCTGCTGTCGGCGGTGCTGGCCACCGTCGTCCTACGCGCGCGTAATCGGCATTACCAGGGGGTCTGCGCGCTGGAGGAGCGTGACAGCGACGCCGACGGGGTGCCAGACGTTTATGAGGAGCAGCCGACCAGGACGACGCCGTCCTGATCTGGCGCTCCTGGGCTATGAGGGCCAGCCGAGCAGTCGAGCGCCGAGTACGGCTGTTTGCAGCGTGAACCGTTGGGTCGGCTCGCCGGGGTGGTAGCCGGTCAGGTCCCGGATGCGGTCGAGTCGGTAGGTGATCGCGCGGACGGACAGGTGCATCTGCCGGGCGGTCGCGGTGTGGTTGCCCTGGTTGTCGAAGAGCACGGTCAGGGTCTCCAGGTACGGCTCGGCACCGCCGCGCGCCGTGGTCAGTGGCCCGAGGACCGTGGTCACCAGGTCGGTGATGGCGTCGCGGTCACGCAGCAGCACGGGGAACACCAGCAGATCGGCGGCATTGAGGACGGGCGTGGTGAAGCCGAGCCTGACGGCGTAGTCGAGGGTGTGGCGGGCCTCGTCGAGGGATGTGGCCAGGCCATGCACCCCCGGTTGGGTGCGGCCGACGGCGATCTGCCAGTTGTCCGCGCCGAGTTCGGTGAGGAGCAGGTGGGCGAGTTCGGCAGCGATGCCGCGTAGGCCGCCGGCGCTGATGCAGACCACGTCGCCGTCGCGGAGGGTGGTGAGGGTGTTGCCTTCGCCGAACCTGGAGGCCAGTGCGGCATCGATGCGGTGCGTGATGCCGGGAGTCAGGCCGGCCGCACGGGCGATGAGGACGGTGTGGCTGGCCGACAGGCGGATGCCGTACCGGTGTGCGCGCTCGGCCAGACCGCCTGGGTCGGCGCGGCCGGTGAGCAGGTCGTTGACGAACGCGGCACGTTCGTTGTCGTGGCGATCCAGCTCGGCGCGGTTCTGCCGGGTGTACCCGTCGACAGTGTCGGTGAGCAGGACACGGGCGGTACCCAGCAGTGTCTCGGCGCGGGCATGCACGGCGACGGCGGTGTCGGTCGACGCGACCGGGGTGGCGCTCCAATGGGCAGTGGTGGCATCCAGCAGACCGGTAACAAGCTCGCGCAGCGTCAGCCCCTCATCCGCTGCGCGGGCACCCAGGTTGACCGCTGCGTGACGCCGGGCACTGGCCGGGACGTACAGCAGATCCTGGCAGTTGGCCGCCAGCCAATTGTCGTCGCTCATGGGCTGTTCCTTGTCGGCGTGCTGGTGGCCGCCGGTAACCGGAGGCCACCAGCCTCAGGTTTACACACCGATGTCGCGGCGGTCGAACACGATGACTCCAGCGGTCGTGGTTGCGGCACCGATGAGCACGAGGGCGAGAAGCTCGGCCGGGTGCCAGCCGGTGTGCAGCGGGTCGGTGCCGATGAAGTAGTGAAACGGTGACAGCCAGCGCACCCAGTGCCACCCGTCGAGCATGCCGCCGATGGCGTTGGCCATGTAGGTGGCCACGGCAAGGCCACCGGTGATCGCGAGGACGGCAGCCCGTTTTCCGGTGGCGGCGCCAACGAGGAAGGCGATGCCGGCGAAGCTCCACACCAGGGCGACCAGGCCGGCGGAGGCGGCGGCGACGTTGGACAGGGCGATGTCCATGCCGATCCAGGGAACAATGATCATCAGCAGTATCCCGGGGATGGCGGCGATCCCGGTGAGCGCGCTGCCGGCGGCGGCCACCCGTTGCCAGGCGAATGAGGCTCGCGCGACCGGGTTGGCCAGCATCAGCTCCATGCCGCCGTCTTCCTCCGGCCGAGCGATCGTGCGGGCAGTCAGCGTGATGGCGCACATCAGGACCAGCAGTGGGCCGACCAGGCTGAAGATGGTCGCCTGCAGATAGCCGGCGGGCGACAGCATGTCGGCGATGCCGAGGAAGTCCAGCATGCCCTGGGGCAGAGCGTCCTGCTTCAGCTCCGCGGCTCCCTGGAACTGGCTGTAGAAAGAGGTGTAGATGGCGGTGAACGCCGCGACGCCGCCGGCCCAACCGATCAGTGCCAGGCGGTCGTCACGCCAGGTCTTACGCACCAGCGCGGGAAGCATCGCCGGCTCCTTCCCCGTGGTAGTAGAACGACAGGAACGTCTCTTCCAGGTCGGGTTCGGCCGACAACATGTCCACCACCTGATGACGCGCCGCTGCCTTGATCAGCGGATCGATGCGGCCGTCGACAGTGCATTTCAACACCGGGCCGGACACCACCACGTCACTTACTCCGGGCAGGACACTGAACTCCGCCGGGTCCACCGGATCATCGAAATGAATCTCGACGGCGCGGACCGCCCGCTTCCCCAGTGACTCAACCCGCTCGACCGCGGCCAACTGGCCGTCGCGGACGATGGCGACCCGGTCGGCCGCCTGCTGCACCTCGGCCAAGACGTGAGAGGACATGAAGACGGTCTGCCCAGCAGCACTGGCGTCGCGGACCATGGCCAGGAACTCCTGCTGCATGAGGGGATCCAGGCCACTGGTCGGCTCATCCAGGACCAGCACCGCCGGCCGGTGCATGAACGCCTGCACCAACCCGACCTTCTGCTTGTTGCCCTTACTCATCGTCCGTACCGAGCGCGAGAGGTCCAGGTCGAGCCGCTCCGCGAGCTCGGTCACCTGCGACCAGGCCACGCCGCCGCGCGCTGCGGCGAAAAAGCGCAGCAGGTCTTCCGCCTTGTCCCGCCCGGGAAACACGAGTTCGCCGGGCAGATAGCCGATCTGACGGTGCAGTGCTGCCTTGTCCCTGCGTGGGTCGAGCCCGAGCACGGTCGCGTGTCCACGAGTGGGGCGCAGGAAGTCCAACAGCAGTCGGATCGTGGTGGTTTTCCCGGCTCCGTTCGGTCCCAGGAATCCCACCACCTCCCCGGCGCGAACCTCCAGGCTGAGCCCCTCGATACCGCGGCGCTGACCATAGAACTTGGTCAGGTCCTCGGTGAGTAGGGCGATGTCGCTTGTCATGCCCACATCGTCGCTGGCCTTCCTTCCCGGCATCCAGGTCAGCATCCGGCCGACATGCCGCTGAGGCCGTTGCCGAACATCGGAAGCCAGTAGCCCGAATGCCAGCCCGGGCGGCCTCCGCGCCGCGAGCGCCGGGAGTACCCTCACGTCAGGTGCGCCGGGAAGTCTGGTCGGCAGGTCATGTCGTGCTGCGGCTCTGGAGGCTCCGATGGGCGTTTCTGCCCTGCGCACCGAACATCTGTCCAAGCGATACGGGCGGCTACTCGCCCTCGATGACCTCACCCTCGACGTGCTGGCGGGCGAGGTGTTCGGGTTTCTCGGCCCCAACGGCGCCGGGAAGTCAACGACGATCCGGCTGCTGCTCGGCCTTGCCCGACCCACCTCCGGACGGGCCTGGGTCTTCGACACCGACGCCGCCGATGTCGCCGCGGCCCACCGCAGGCTCGCCTACGTGCCGGCGGATGTGGCGCTGTGGCCACGGATGACCGGCGCCGAGGTGCTGGACCTGCTCGCCCGCATCGGCCCTGGCACGGACACCGCCTACCGCGACGAGCTCATCCAACGATTCGCGCTGGACGTTTCCAAACCGGCCGGCACCTACTCGACGGGTAACCGGCAGAAGGTTGCTCTGATCGCGGCGTTCGCCACCCGGGCGCCTCTGCTGGTGTTGGACGAGCCGACCAGTGGCTTGGACCCGCTCATGGAACTGCAGTTCCGGCAGGCGGTCGGCGTTGCCCGCGACAACGGGCAGACGGTGTTCCTCAGCTCCCACCAGCTCGCAGAGGTCGAGGCCGTCTGCGACCGCGTCGGCATCCTGCGCGCCGGTGAACTGGTGGAGGTGGCGTCCGTCGCACAGCTACGTCGACTGCACCACACCGAAGTGGCCGCGACATTCACCGGCACGCCACCGGACCTCACCGGCGTCCACGGCGTCCACGGCCTGCACGCGGAGGGCGCTGCGACCGTGCGGTTCACTATGAACGGTTCCCCCGCTGCGGCGCTACGCGCCCTGGCCGACGCTGATGTGGCGACGATCGTCGTCCGCGAGCAGAGCCTGGAGGAGATCTTCCTCGCCTACTACGGGCAGAACGCCCGATGATCGCGACCATGGCGGCAGCAGCCCGCCGGGAGCATGTGCTGAGGGGGCTCGCGGTGCGCCAGGTGCGCCGTGGTGCCCTGGTCGTGACCGCTGTGGTCGGTACCCCTCGCTCCACTCGAAATTGTCGAACGCCGACCAGTGCAGGTACCCGCGCACATCGACACCTTCGGCGCGGGCCTGGGCGAGGGCGGCCAGGTGGGTAACCCTCTAGGTAGCCGTGCAGGGCGATCATCTGCGGCTCGTTGATGGTGCAGATGTACGGCATCAGCGAACCCAGCTCAGCCGTGACCCGAGCGCAGTAGCGGGTGAACACGTCGATGGCGTCCGGGGCGAGCCAGCCGCCCCGGGCGGCGAACCAGCGCGGCAGTGTGAAGTGGTGCAGGGTGACGAAGGCGGTCATCCCGGTCCGGGCGAGCGCGGTGAGGACCCGTCGGTAGTGGGCGATGGCGGTGCGGCTGAACTCGCCGGGCGCCGGTTCGATCCGCGACCACTCGATGGACAGACGGTGTGCGTTGTGCCCCAGGGAGCGCAGGAGCGCGAAGTCATCGGCGTACCGATGAAAATGGTCGATGCCGTCGCCCGACGACGCCTGCGCGGCCGACCAGGGCTGGTGTTCGAAGTCCCACCAGTCGTTGTTGGTGTTGCCGCCCTCGACCTGGTGGGCCGAGGTGGCGCTGCCCCACAGGAAGCCGTCCGGGAAGTCCACGCGAGTCCTCTCCCGGGTGGAGGCGTGGCCTCCGCGCCCGGGGGCGCGGAGGCCACGTCATCTCACCTGGTGGTGAAGGTGTAGGTGCCCGACGGCGCCCGGTAGACGGCATAGCCGTCCTCGGTGCGCAGGAGCTTCGTGCGGTGCGGAGTGCCTGTCACCGTGCCGCCGAGGGTGGGTACCCACACCTCGGCGGTGCTGTTCGGCGGGACGGAGACGGTCAGCCGCAGGCGGTCGCCGGTGCGGGTCCACTCGGATCGGGCCGTCCCTTGCGGGGTCGTGTAGCTGCCCTTGACGAACGTCAGGTCGCCGACCACCTTCGGCTGGATGACCAGATCGCGGTAGGCGGTGGTGCCGTCGGCAGCACGGATGCCTGCCAGGCCGGCGTGGAACCACTCCTCGATCTGGGCGAGGATCATGTGGTTCTTCGAGTCGCCCCGGTTCCACCGCTCCCCCATCGTCGTCATGCCGCCCGGGTTCGCGGTGGTGGACTCCATGAAGTAGCCGTAACTGGGCTGCTCGTCCTCCTGGATGAGGTCCCACAGCACGTCGTCGCGGCCGCCGTCGGACAGCGCCCGCACTGTCGGTGCCATGCCGATGGTGCCGCCGCTGAAGTGCGGGCCGTCACCGACCGGGTGGAACGCGTAGACGAGTTCCACGAGTGCGTCGAGGACATGTTGCCGTTCGCCGTCGGGCACCAGGCCGGCGTCGAGGGCGAGGGCCTGCGCCGTCTGGGTGGCGCCAACGCTGCCGGCATTGCCGTCGGTGGTGTAGCGGCGCAGGGTCGTGTTGTAGAAGGCCGCGTTGAACGCCGTCTTGATGTCCGCAGCGAGAGCCGTGTACTTCTGCGCGTCCGCGGGACGGCCGGTCAGCTCCGCCAGCTTCGCGAGCTCGCTGATCATGAGGTAGTAACCCCAGGTGCCGGTGATCCGGCCGGAGGTCTGGTCGGCGGACACCCAGTCGGCCAGGGCCGCGTCGACGATGTGCCCGACCGCCTTCTGCCGCTGGATATAGTCGGCGAACCGCACCATCGGCTCGTAGTAACGGGCGGCCGTCTCGGTGTCGCCGTACAACTCCCGCAGGAATCCCGGCACGAGGATGATCGCGTTACCCCAGTTGACCTCGTCACCGAAGCGGCCCGAGTAGCCCCAGTCGTAGACGGGGGTCTTGAGGGCCACGTTGCCGAACATCGGGGTGTCCGCCATCGACTGGCCCTCGACCAGGTGCCGCTCGTGGGTGCGCAGGTAGGCGGACAGGTCGAAGTTGCGGTGGATCGAGCCCATCGGCATGGTGTAGTCCGCCGGGTAGGACAGCTTCTCCCGGCCGGGGCAGTCGGTGAAGACGGACATGATGTTGCCGGCGAACGAGTACCAGGCCATGTCGTGGATGCGGTTGACCCGCGCGTTCGAGGTGACCACGGTGCCGGCGAGGGGCGTGTCCGCCTGTACCCGCAGCCCGCTGATGGTGTCCCTGGTCGGCACGTAGCCTTCGGGCAGGCCGGTGACCTGCACCCACTGCATGCCGAAGTAGTTGAAGTCCGGCCGCCAGCTCTCCCCACCATGGAGCCCGGCCGCGGTGTAGGTGTTGAACAGATCGGTGCCGCGGCTGCCTCCACCACCCATCAACGAGGCCTGATCCACGGTGCCGTCGGCAGCGAGGGACTCGGCTGGCGACAGGCGGATCGTGGTGCCGGCCGGCACACCCGGCTTGAGCGTGAGCTGCGGCAGGCCGACGATGTTCTGCCCGAAGTCGAACACCCAGGTGCCGGGTTTCGGGTTGGTCACCGCGACCGGGGTGAACTTCTCCGCGATCGTGATGGGCGGTGCGGTGCGTCCGACCAACTTGGTCGCGAGGTTCGGCGGCGGTGCGATTCCGGCGGCGATCCATCCGGCCGGGCTGCCGTCACGCCGTTTCGCGGTGGCCGTCAGGTCGGCGCGGGGAAGGTCCCACCCGGGCTGCTCGCGGCGGGCGTCGTGATCAGACCCGGAATACCAGGCGTCGGTGACAAGCGGGCCCGGCGACGTGCGCCACTCGCGGTCCGAGACGATCACCGTCGAGGCCCCATTCGTGTACGAGACCTCGATGCGGGCGATGAGCCGTGGGGTGACGGCCGCCCCGGCGCTGGCATCGCTGGCTGCGACGTTGTTTCCGGAGCCGGTGACAGTGGCGCCGGTGGAGTGTGGTTTGGACAGGCCGGGGGTGAAGGTGATGCCGGTACCGTCGGCGCCGGCCGTCCCGATCGCGGTGATGACCCGCGACTCCAGGTTGTCGCCACCGCCCGCGGTGTCGACGTTGATGGTGCCGCCGACGTGGTAACCGGTGACGCTGTCGAGGCGCACCGTGGTGGCCCCGGCCTCGGTGTCGGCGGTGAGCACGCCGCGGCCCTTGAGTTGGCTCTGCCACCAGGAGTACGGCGACGTACGCCCGACCGCCGGGTTGGTGACACTGCGCCGCACGTACGCCGGGCCGTTGCCCAGCTTTACCCCGACGGTGTTGTCGCCCCTGCGAAGCTCGTTGGTGATGTCATAGCCGCGGTACTCACTCGACAGTTGGTAGTTCGAGTAGCCGGGGGCGAGGACCTCGTTGTTCAACTCGCGGCCGTTGACGGTCGGCAGATGCATGCCGACGCCGGACAGGTAGAGCCGCGCGTGACTGACCTTACGGCGGGAGTCGATGCTGAACTGGCGGGCGAAGATCGGCATCGGTTGGGTGTCGACGCGGTCGGGGTACTCGATCCATTCCGCGCTGCCCCAGTCGGATTGCTGGAGCAGGCCCACCTCCCAGGTGGAGCGTGCGCTCCACGCGGTGGCGCGTCGGTTGGCGTCCCAGACCCGGACCTGCCAGGCGAGGCGTTGCCGGGAACGGAGCGCCGTACCGGAGTAACGGACGCCGGACTGGATGGCGGAGGTGACCTTGCCAGAGTCCCAGATGAGCCGATTGCGGCCGAGGTCGCGGACCTGGATCTGGTAGGCGGTCTGCCGGTCGGCGGCCGCCGACCGAGTTTCGGCGAAGCGCCAGCTCAGCAGGGGGTTGGGGTTGTCCAGCCCGATCGGCTGGTCGGGGCGACCGTCGACGCGTAGGTCCACGACCCGCACGTCGGGACCGACGGCACCAGCCGGGGTGGCAGCGAGGACTGTGGTCGCGGCGAGCGTCGCGGCGAGCCCGAATGCGGTGATCAGGCGTACGGCTTTCATGATCCTGCCTTGTAGTCGGCGTCCATGTCCTTGAGGACCTCGTCGGTGGTTGCCTGGTCGCTGAAGATCTCCTGCAGGCCGCTGAGCATGGTCTGCTGGACCTTGGCGTTGGGCCACAGCTGATCCATGAACGGCACCGTGCGGTTGTCCTTGACGTACGTGGTGAGTTCGGTCAGGCCCGGGTCGACGGTGGTGGCGGCGGTGGGCAGCGTCGGCAGGCTGCCCTGGGCCTCGTTGAACAACTTCATGCCTTCGGGAGACATGACGAAGTTGACGAACTTGAGTGCGAGTTCCTTGTTCTTCGCCTTCGCGTTGACGCCGTAACCCATACCGGCGGCGGCAGGCATGAGGAAGCTCGCCGCGTCGTCGGTCGCCGGCAGCGCCTTCATGGTGAACGTGCCGTTCGGGTTCTTCTGCTTCAGCAGGGCGATGACCCAGTTGCCCTGGATGACGCCGAGCGCCTTACCGGTCGCGGCCAGGGTCTGGCTGGCTTCGTAGCTGGTGCTGAGAGGGCTCTTCTGGAAGCAGCCGGCCCTGTTCATCTCCTGGTACTTGGCCATGGCGTTGGCCCACGGCGACCCGGCGAAGGTGGCCTGGCCGCTCTGCATCTTGGTGTCGAAGTCCTTGTCCGTGCCATAGACCTCGGTGGCCACCAGGGCGTACAGGACGAGCTGGGTGACCCAGTTGTCCTGGATGCCGAGGGCGAAGGCGGGAGTGCCCTTGCCGGCGGCGGCCCTGCAGAAGGCAAGCAGGTCGGTCCAGGTGCCCGGCGGGGTCAGGCCAGCCTTGCTCACCGCCTCGTCGTTGTAGACGGCACCGATCCCGTTGAGCCCGAACAGCGCGTTGTAGGTCTTCCCCTCGTACTGGGCAAGCCTCTTGAACGCGTCCGGCAGCTGTGCGGCCCACGGCTGGTCGGACAGGTCGAGCAGGTAGCCGGGCTTGGCGATCACGTAGGTGGCGCCGGGATTGCCGTTGCCCGGCCACACCGACATCACATCGGGTGCGGTGCCGGAGGACAGCTGCGTACGGATCTGCTGCTGATGCTGGTCGGCGCCGCTGGTGGTGAGGTTGACCTTCACACCGGGGTTGGCGGCTTCGAAGGCTTTCACGACCGGTTCGATGGAGCCCTGGTCGACCGAGGCGATGGTGAGGGTGTCCTTGCCGCCGGAGCCGGCGTTGGTGCCGCTGCTGCAGGCGGCCGTCAGGGTCGCGGCCATCAATGCGGCAGCGACGGCGCTGAGTCTGCGTGGTTTCACGATGTCTCCCACGTTGGAGATGAATCAGGCGGGGCGGTGAAGGTGTAGCGGCCGGACGTCAGCCGCAGGGTGAGCCCGGCGGCATCTGGTTCGGCCCCGAGAACCCCACGGGTTCCGGCGGCGGGCACGTCGTTCTCGCGCACGTCGGCGGGGTTGGTGGTGGGGATCTGCAGTACGGCGGTACGTCGCGGCAGACTGGAATCCGTCCTGGCCCGTCCGGCGGTTGGGTGCGTTGCTCGACCTGCAAGCCGTACGGGGTCATCCCTTCAGCCCTCCGGCAAAGCCGTTGATGATGCTGCGCTGCAGTGCGAGGTACACGGCGAGTACGGGCACGATGCTGATCAGCAGGGCGGCGAAGATGAGGTTCCAGTCGGAGACGAACTGGCCGACGAAGCCGGCGACCGCGACGGGCATGGTCTGCTGGTCGCTGCCACTGAGGTAGAGCAGCGGGGTGAAGAAGTCGTTCCACACGCTGACGGCGTTGAGGACCAGCGCGGTCAGGGTGATCGGCTTCATCATCGGTAGGACGACGTAGCGGAAGGTCGCCAACGGTGTGCAGCCGTCGATGGCGGCGGCGTCCTCGAAGTCGCGGGGCATCGCCCGCAGGAAGCCGACGTAGAGGAAGGTCGTGAACGGCACCTGGAGGCCGGCGTAGAACAGCACCAGCGACCACACCGAGCCGAGCAGACCGAGGTCACGGACCGTCTGGTAGAGCGGCAGCGACGCGAGCTGGAACGGCAGGACCAGCCCCAGCATGATCAGCAGGAAGGTGGCGCGCGACCAGTGGGCGGTGGAGCGGGCGAGGGGGTAGGCAGCCAGCGAGGAGACGGCGAGGACGATCAGGACGCTGGCGGCCGTGACGAGAACGCTGTTGATCAGAGCGCCGCCGAGACCGGCCTCCTGCCAGGCCTGGGTGAAGTTGCTCAGCGTCGGCGCGACGGTGGGGCTGATCGGTGACGAGGTGTCCGACGGGGCCCGGACGGCCAGATTGATCAGCACGTAGACCGGGAACGCGAAGGCGAGGGCCACCGCGATCATGAGCACTTCGAGCAGGAAGGTGCGCTTGGTGTAGTGGTTCATGACGCCGACCTCTCGTTGCGGGACAGCACGGCGTACTGGCCGGCGGAGGCGACCGCGACGATGACGGTCAGCACGACGGCGAGGGCGATGCTGTAGCCGAACTCGCCGAGGGTGAAGGCGTCCTTGTAGATCAGGGTGGAGATGGTGTCGGTGGCGTGTCCCGGGCCGCCGCCGGTCAGCGCGTACACCTGGTCGAACAGCTTGATCCCGCCGATGATCGACAGCATCAGGTTGACGGTGATGGCGGGGGCGAGCAGCGGCCTGATGATGGACCAGAAACGACGGACCGGGCCGCTGCCGTCGATGGCGGCTGCCTCGTAGATCTCCTTGGGCACCGACTGCAACCCGGCCAGGAAGATGACCATGGAGTAGCCGGCGAACTGCCACACCACGACGAGCACGATCATCCAGAGCGCCAGGTCCGGGTCGCCGAGCCAGTCCTGCCGCCACGAGTCGAGACCGACCGCGCCGAGCACGGTGTTGACAGCACCGTCGTAGCTGAGCAGGTTGCGCCACAGATAGGCGGTCACGATCGGTGTGACCACCGCCGGCGCGAACAACAACACCCGCAGGAAGTTCCGGCTCTTGATCGTGCTGTTGACGCCGAGCGCGAGCAACAGCCCGATGCCGTTCTGAATCACCGTGACCGCTGTCGCGATGAGCACTGTGTGCCACACGGCCGACATGGCGTCCGCGTCGTGGACCATGTCGGTGAAGTTGCGCAGGCCGATGATCGTGAAGTTCGGGTCGAGGCCGTCCCAGTCGGTGAAGGCGTAGTACAGGCCACGTGCGCTGGGCACCAGGACGACGAAGGCGAACAGCAGCAGCGCGGGAACCATGAACCACCAGGGCGGCGCGCCCGGTCGACGGCGTGCGGGCACTACCGTCGGCGGTGGTGAGGAACGTTCTTTCACCTGGACTGTCACTGGATACCCACTTGATTGAATCGTTTCATACCACGAGGGCCGAGGGTCTCGTGGTAGAAGATGCGAACAGTGAGAGGGTGCGGAGCTGCGTCTCTCGCGTCACGGCCTTGGTTGCGAGAACGGGCAACGTTTTCCAAAATGTTTCGCCGACCTTAAGAGTCGACACCGACAAGCGTCAAGAGATGCGCCGCTGGAGCCCGCGAGGGTCGTAGGCGGTGATCTTTTTTTGATCATCACCGGGCCTCGCCAGACAGCCATGCCATCCCTAGACTGGGCAACGTTTCCCGGAACGAGGAGATCGGATGCCGAGACCGCCAGCGCCGACGCGCCGAGTCACGATCATCGACGTGGCCAAACACGCCGGGGTGTCGACCACCGCCGTGTCCAAGGTGCTGCGTAACGCGTACGGCGCCAGCCCGCAGATGCAAGCCAAGGTCCGGGCCGCCATCGACGAGCTCGGCTACCGCCCGTCGGCGTCCGCCCGTGGGCTGCGCGGGCAGACCTTCACCATCGGCGTGATGCTGCCCGATCTCCGCAACCCGTTCTTCGCCGACATCCTCGACGGCATCAGCGCTCAGCTGGACGGCACCGACTACCAGGTGCTGATCGCCGCGTCCTGCAACAGCGAGCCAGGCGAAGCCCGCGTCACCGATGCCATGATCGACCGCAACATGGATGGCCTCATCCTCATCGCCCCACTGACGTCCCGGCAGCGCCTGGAACGCATCGCCCGCACCGTACCCACCGTCGTCGTCGGCCGGCATGGACGCTCCGCCGTCCACGACACCGTCGCAGACGACGACTTCATCGGCGCCGGCCTGATCGTCGCCCACCTCGCCGAGCTCGGTCACCGCCGGATCGCCCACATCGAACATCACGAGACCAACCCGATACGGCTAGCCGAGATGCCCAACGCCGTACGCGCTGACGGCTACCGCCACGCCATGCACGCTCACGGCCTCGGCGAGCACATCGACATCGCCTCCACCACCTATACGCAGCAGGGCGGCTACCTCGGCGCGCAGCAGCTGCTCGCCCGGCCGCAGCGGCCGACGGCCATCTTCGCCGGCGCCGACATCGTCGCCATGGGAGTCCTGGACGCCCTCGCCGATGCCGGCCTGTCGGCGCCCGCCGACATCTCCGTCGCCGGCTACGACAACACCACCTTCGCTGCCTTCGGTCCGATCTCACTGACCACCGTCGACCAGGCGGGCCACCAGATCGGCACCAACGCCGCCCGACTACTGCTCGACCGCATCACCGACGGCAGTCGGCCCACAACCCAGGTGAAGCTCTCCCCCACCCTCGCGGCCCGGCGGACGACAGCTCCCCTGTAGCGGCAACGCCTGCCGCCCGAGGACGCTCCTCGGTCCCGCACCTTCGGACGTCCTGGGCCTCGGCATCCGCCGTGGATCCTCTGACCCAACGGGCCGGTCGCATATTCATTTGCGTGAACGTCTTCAGTTGATCAGCGTGAGCGCGTAGCCTTCCTGAGACCAGTGGTGAAACGATTCATTCAGTCCACCGCCCCTCGCCCGGCTCGGACCTCCACCCCCACACCCGTGCCGGGAGACCGCCGCCCAGAAGGATGAGGACCTGGAATGATGCGCATGACGCGCCGTCGCGCCGCACCCTCCGCGCTTCTCGTGCTGCTGCTCGGCCTGACGCCGTTCGTGGCGCCCGGCCCAGCCACGGCAGCCCCGGCCGCCGCGACGCTGACCGCGACCAACCTGACCACCGAACGCGCCACCGAACCGATCGGCCTGGACGTGGCGCAACCCCGACTCGGCTGGCAGATCGAAGCCACCGCCCGGGGCGTGCTCCAGGAGTCGTACCAGGTGCGCGTCGCCACCAGCGCGGACCGCCTCAACGCCCCCGACGTCTGGGACAGCGGCCGGGTCCGGTCGCGGCAGAGCGCCCTCGTCGCGTACGCCGGCCCGCAACTGCGACCCCGCACCCGATACGCCTGGCAGGTCCAGGTCTGGGACACCGCCGGCAACGCCTCCGGCTGGAGCGCGCCCGCGTCCTGGGAGACCGGCGTACGCGGTGGCGCGGGCTGGCAGGCCGAGTGGATCGGCATGCCGTCGCCGACCGAGGCCTGGACCGACTACACGGTGCAGACGACGGTACGGCTGGAACGCGACGCGGCCGGGATCTACCTCCGTGCCCGGGGCGCAGCGAACGCGTACATGTGGCAGTTCTCCATCACCGACGGCAGCGCGAAGCTCCGCCCGCACGCCCGGGTCAACGGCGCCTGGACCGTGCTCAAGGAGGTGCCGCTCGGCGGTGTCGTACCGGCCGACCGGCTGACCACGCCGCACACCCTGCGCATCACCGCGGCCGGGAACACCATCACCACCTGGGTCGACGGCACCCAGGTCGACGTCACCACCAGCACCGCGCACCAGGCCGGCTCGGTCGGCCTGCGTACCAACGGGTTGGAGGCCGGCGTCTTCTCCAACTTCTCGGTGACCAACGGCGGCCAGACCCTCTTCGCGGCCCCGCTCACCGACGGGCAAAACCCGTTCAGCGCGGGCACGGCCACCGCAGCCGGCCTGCGGGTCGGCGGCGACACCGAGGCCATGCTCGCCGCGCTGGACGCGAACCCGCTGCTGCGCCGGGGCTTCCGCGTCGACGGCACTGTCGCACGGGCCCGGATCTACGCCACCGCGCTCGGGGTCTACCAGCTCTCTCTCAACGGTCAGCGGGTCGGCGACCACGAGTTGGCGCCCGGCTGGACCGACTACCACAAGCGGGTGCAGTACCAGACCTACGACGTGACCCGCCAGCTCCAACCGGGCGACAACGCCCTCGGCGCCCTGCTCGGCGACGGCTGGTACGCCGGCAGCATCGCCTGGTTCGGCACCGACAACTACGGCTCCCGGCCACACCTGAGCGCCCAACTGGTCATCGACTACACCGACGGACGCAGCGCGACGATCAGCACCGACGGCTCGTGGCGCGTCACCGGCGGACCGTTCCTGCAGAGCGACCTGATCCACGGCGAGACCTACGACGCACGGCGGTTGCCGGCCGGTTGGGACCGGACCGGGTTCAACGACGCCGGCTGGAAGCCCGCCACCGTCGACAGCGTCGACGCCACCGACACAATCGTCGCCCAGGTCGACCCGCCGGTACGGGTCACCCAGGAGTTGCCGGCCCGGACGCTGACCCAGCCCACCCCCGGCACCTGGATCTTCGACCTCGGTCAGAACATGGTGGGCAAGGTACGGCTGAGGGTCAACGGCCCGGCCGGTTCGACGGTACGCATCCGGCACGCCGAGGTGCTCAACCCGAACGGCACCGCCTACACCGCCAACCTGCGCTCGGCGCGGGCCACCGACCTCTACACCCTGCGCGGTGGTGGCGCCGAGGTCTACCAGCCGACCTTCACCTTCCACGGCTTCCGCTACGTCGAGCTGACCGGCTATCCGGGCGCCCCCGACCTGTCCTCGGTCACCGGGCTGGTCATGCACACCGACGGGGACCTCACCGGCGAGTTCCAGACCTCCAACGCCATGGTGAACCAACTGCACAGCAACATCACCTGGGGGCAGCGCGGCAACTTCCTCTCGATCCCGACCGACACGCCGGCGCGCGACGAGCGGCTCGGCTGGACCGGTGACATCAACGTCTTCGCCAACACCGCGACGTTCAACATGGACAGCCTGACGTTCCTGAGCAAGTGGTTGCAGGACCTACGCGACGCGCAGTCGGCCAACGGCGCGTACCCCGACGTCGCACCGCGCGCCTGCTGCGGGGACGGCGCGACAGGCTGGGCCGACGCCGGGATCACCGTCCCGTACGCGCTGTGGCAGCGCTACGGCGACACCCGGGTCATCGAGGAGCACTACGCGTCGATGGTGCGGTACGCGTCCTGGTTGGAGAGCACCAGCTCGGGCAACCTGCGCACCAACGCCGGCCCGTACCTCGACTGGCTCAACCTGGAGGACCCGACGCCGGCTGGCGTGGTCGGCACCGCCTACTACGCGTACAGCATCCGGCTGCTGGGAGAGCTGGCCGCCGCCATCGGGCGCGACGCCGACGCGACCCACTACACGGCGCTGTCCAGGGCCATCGCCCAGTCGTTCGTCAACGCCTACGTCGCGGCCGACGGCAGCGTGCAGGGCGACAGCCAGACCGGGTACGTGCTGGCCATCGGCATGGGCCTGCTGACCGATCCGCTGCGGGCCAAGGCCGCCGACCGGCTGGTCGCCAATGTCCAACGGCACGACTGGCACCTCTCCACCGGCTTCCTCGGCACCCCGGACCTGCTGCCGGCGCTGACCGCCACCGGGCACCTGGACGTCGCCTACCGGCTGCTGCTCAACGACACCTACCCGTCCTGGGGCTACGAGATCGCCAAGGGCGCGACCACGATCTGGGAGCGGTGGGACTCGATCAGACCCGACGGCAGCTTCGGCGACGTGGGAATGAACTCCTTCAACCACTACGCGTACGGCGCCGTGGGCGACTGGATGTACCGGACGGTTGCCGGCATCCAGCCCGACGCCGCCAACCCCGGGTACGCGCACGTGACGTTCGCCCCCCAGCCGGGCGGCAATCTCACCTCGGCCAAGGCGTCGTACCGCTCGGCGTACGGGACGATCGGCAGTGACTGGGATCTTGACGCGCGCGGCGACATGCGTCTGCGTCTCACAGTGCCGCCCAACACCACGGCGACGGTGCGCTTCCCGGCGCCCGGACGTGAGGCGGTCACCGAGGGCGGCCGGCCGGCGGAGCAGGCTGACGGGGTGCGGTTCGTCCGGATGGACGGCGCGGTCGCCGTGTACGAGATCGGTTCCGGTTCCTACTCCTTCGCGGTCGTCCCACCGACGGCTGCGTACGACCACGTCGACCTCGGCGTTGCGGCGTCCGAGCAGGCGCACCGCCTGACGGCCTCCACCTACTCGGGTACCAGCACCGAGGCCGGGCTGACCCGCCGGTACACCGATGTGACCCGTCCCGGCGGTTGGTTCGAGTTCGACCTCGCGGTCAAACCGGGTGAACCGTTCGTGCTGCGCTCGGTGGAGACGTACGACGGGCCGCAGCTCAAGGACTACCAGGTGGTCGTGGACGGAGCGGTGGCGCACACCCGCTCGTGGCAGCGCACCGCGAGCGGGCCCGGCACGGTCAGCTACCAGTTCGTCGTGAACCTGCCGGATGCGACTCGGGACGGCGTGGTGCGGGTGCGGTACCAGGACACCGGCACCGGATACGACCCGTCGATCGCCGACGTCTGGGCGATGCCCGCACCGGGGGCCTGACCAAGCTGGCGTTGCGGAGGAGCCGGGCGGGCATCCGCCCGGCTCCTCGATCGATGAGGCCGGTCAGCGCCGGGTGCGTCGGGGTTGGTCGCTGGATCGGCGCACGACCAGCTCGGGCTGGAACACCACGTGCCGGTGCCGGTGGGTGTCGCCGGACTCGGCCTCTTCGAGCAGCAGCTCCGCTGCGGCGCGGCCGAGCTGGTCGCGGGGCTGGCGCACCGACGACAGTGGCACCGCCGCGGCGCCGGCGAACTCGATGTCGTCGTAGCCGACGATGGCCACGTCGATCGGCACCCGCACACCGCGCGCGGTCAGTTCCTGAAGTACACCGAGCGCGATCAGGTCGTTGGCGCAGAACACGGCGGTCGGGCGCTTCCGGACCGGCAACGCGAGCAGTTCCTCGGCGGCGCGTCGGCCGGCGGCGACGGTCAGGCTGGTGGTCACCGCCACCCGGAGCTCAGCGGTGCTGCCCCGGTCCTGCAGAGCTGCGGCCGCCCCGGCGTGCCGGTCGGCAACCTGGGCGATGGTGAGCGGACCACCGAGGTAGGCGATGCGTTGGTGGCCCTGGTCCAGCAGGTGGTCCATGGCGAGTCGACCGCCGAGCACGTCGTCGACCGCCACCGAGCAACGGTTCGCCCGGCCTGTTCCCCGGTCCACCAGCACCACCGGGATGCCTCGCTCAATGAGCTTGTCCAGTGTGGGTTGCGGGCCGTGGTCGACCGGGGTGATGAGCACACCACGGACCCGCTGCTCCTCCAGCAGCTCCAGGTGGCGGCGCTCCCGGGCGCTGTCCTCGCCGCTGTTGCAGACGACGAGCATGGCGCCGGCTCCCTCAATCACCTGTTCGGCGCCCCGGACCACGTCGGTGAAGAACGGGTTGGCCACGTCCAGGACGACGATGGCGACGGTGCGACTGTGCCCGGCGCGCAGTTGACGAGCGGAGTCGTTGCGGACGTAGCCGAGGGTGGTGATGGCGTCAAGCACCCGCTGACGGGTGGCGGGAGCGACAGTGTCGGGTCGGTTGAGCACGTTGCTCACGGTGCCGAGGGAAACGCCGGCATGCCGGGCGACCTCCTTGATGTTCGCCGTTGCCATGACTCCCCAGATGCTCCCTACGGTGGTCGCGGCCCGTGCCGACCGGGTCGCTCGGCAGTCTATAGCGCCTAAAACGTTTCATCCAGTTCGCCACCAGGGCCGTGAGCCGGCCTCGAGCCCATGCCAGCAACGGCGAAGAAATCGCAGTGAAACTCTTGACGCTCTTGAAGGGCTACCCCTACCGTCCATGCAACGACGCATGAAACGATTCAGGAGGGGTTGGATGACCGCCGACGCATCGGGCACCCAGGCTCCGCTGCTGGTCCTCGACGGCGTGACGAAGTCCTTCGGGGCCGTCGCCGCGCTGCGCGGGGTGCACCTGGCACTGCACTCCGGTGAGGCCCACGCCCTGGTCGGTGAGAACGGGGCGGGCAAGTCCACTCTGGTGAAGGTTCTGGCCGGCGCACACGCACCGGACTCCGGCTCGCTGACCCTGGACGGGCAACCGCTGCGGCTGGGCGCTCCCGCCGACGCCCGGGCCGCCGGCATCGCGGTCATCTACCAGGAGCCGACCCTCTTCCCGGACCTCTCCGTGGCGGAGAACATCTTCATGGGTCGGCAACCGCTGCGCGGTCTGCGTCGCATCGACACTGCCGCGATGAACCGCGACGCCGAGCGGCTGTTCCAGCGGCTGGGTGTCCGCATCGACCCGACCCGACCCGCGCGTGGCCTCTCCATCGCCGACCAGCAGCTCGTCGAGATCGCCAAGGCGATCTCGTTCGACGCCCGCGTCCTGGTCATGGACGAGCCCACCGCCGCGCTCTCCGGTGTGGAGGTCGAGCGGCTCTTCGCTGTCGCCCGGTCGCTCTGCGAGGGTGGGGCGGCCGTGCTGTTCATCTCGCACCGGTTCAACGAGGTGTTCGACCTGTGCCACCGCGTCACGGTGCTGCGCGACGGCGCCTGGGTCTCCAGCGACGACACCGCCGACCTGACCGTCGACGAGGTGGTGCGGCGCATGGTCGGCCGCGACGTCTCCTCCCTCTACCCCAAGCAGGACGCCGAGCTGCGGGACACGCTGCTCGACGTTCGCCGGCTGAGCCGGGCCGGTGTCTTCACCGACGTGTCGTTCTCTGTCCGGGGCGGTGAGATCGTCGCGCTCGCCGGGCTGGTCGGCGCCGGCCGCAGCGAGGTCGCCCGCGCCGTCTTCGGCGTCGACCGCTACGACGCGGGCGAGGTGCTGGTTGCCGGTCGGGCCGTCCCGGCGGGCAACCCGGGTCGGGCGATTGCCGCCGGCATGGCCCTGGTCCCCGAGGACCGGCGGCAGCAGGGCCTGGTCATGGAGCTGTCGGTGGAGCGCAACGCCACCCTGGCCCGCCGCCGGGCGCTGAGCCGGCTGGGCCTGCTACTCGGCGGCGTGGAGCGCGCCGAGGCCCGCCAGTGGACGCGGCGGCTACAGGTGAAGGCCTCCCGCCTCGACGCGCCCGTGGCGACCCTCTCCGGGGGCAACCAGCAGAAGGTCGTCCTCGCCAAGTGGTTGGCCACCGCACCACGGGTCCTCATCATCGACGAACCCACCCGGGGCATCGACGTCGGCACCAAGTCCGAGGTGCACCGACTGCTCTCGGAACTGGCCGGCCAGGGCCTGGCCATCCTCATGATCAGCAGCGAACTGCCCGAGGTGCTCGGCATGGCCGACCGGGTCCTGGTCATGCACGAGGGTCGACTGGTCCGCGAGCTGCCCCGGGCCGAGGCGGACGAGACCTCCATCATGTTCGCCGCCACCGGTCAAGGAGCGACCGCATGAGCCTCACCGACGCCGGCGCCCCAGAACGGGCCGCCGGGAACGCCCCACCCGACCCCGACCGGCAGCGTCGCGGCCTCACCGAACGGCTGCTGGCCGTACGCGAGCTGAGCCTGCTGATCGCGCTCGGCCTGCTGGTCGGAGTGACCGCCCTGCGCAACGATCGGTTCCTGAGCGGCCAGAGCATCAAGGACCTGCTGCTGGGCTGCGCGATCCTGGTGATCCTGGCGGTCGGCCAGACGCTGGTCATCGTCACCCGCAACGTCGACCTCTCGGTCGGCTCGATCCTGGGTCTGGTCGCCTTCGCCACCGGCTCACTGTTCCTCTCCGCACCCGGTACGCCGTGGCCCGTGGCGCTCGTCGTGGGTGTCGCGCTGGGCGCGCTGTGCGGCGCGGTCAATGGCGGCCTGATTGCGGTGGCCCGGGTGCCCGCCCTGGTGATCACGCTCGGCACCCTGTACGCCTTCCGTGGCGTCGACTACTACTGGGCGTCCGGCCGGCAGATCAACGCCGCCGACATGCCTCCGTCGTTCCTGCGGCTGGGCAACCAGACGGTGCTCGGCGTACCCGTGCTGTTCCTCGTCGCGCTGGTCGTCGTCGCCGCCGTCGGTTTCTACCTGCGCTCCTATCGCAGCGGTCGGGAGCTCTACGCGATCGGCTCCGAACCAGCCGCGGCCCGGCTCTCCGGCATCCGGGTGGGCCGGCGGGTGTTCGCCGTCTTCGTCGCCAGCGGCGCCCTCGCCGGGCTCGCCGGTGTGCTGTACGCAGCCCGGTTCGGCACCCTCGACGCGGCCGCCGGCACCGGCCTGGAGCTCCAGGTCGTCGCCGCCGCCGTGGTCGGCGGGGTGGCGATCTTCGGAGGCAGCGGCAGTGCGTACGGTGCCGCGCTCGGCGCCGTACTGCTGACCACGATCGGCAGCTCGCTCGCCGTCCTGCGCATCGACCCGTTCTGGCAGCAGGCCGTGGTCGGCGCACTCATCCTCGCCGCCATCGGGCTGGACCGGCTCGTGGCCCTGCGGGTGGCGGCCCGGCTCCGAGGGAGAAGCGCCCATGGCGCATGACAGCCTGTACGCCGCACCGCCCACCGCCGAGGCCGAACCCGGCGGCGGTCGCCTCGCCAGCGTGCGGGGACTGCTCGGCTCCTGGGACGCGGTGATCGTCGCCGCCCTCGTGGTGGCGGTGCTGGTCGCCAGCCTGACCGTGGAGAATTTCGCCACCGGCCGCAACGCCCAGTTCCTGCTTCTCGACCTGATGCCGCTGGCGCTCATCGCGCTGCCGATGACCCTGATCGTGATCACCGGTGAGATCGACCTCTCGGTGGCCAGCATGGTCGGGCTGTGCAGCACGTTGATGGGTCAGCTCTGGCTCTCCAGTGGGCTGTCCCTGGAGTTGATCTGCGTCCTCGTGGTGCTGCTGGGCGCCGTGCTCGGCGCGGTGAACGGCCTCTTCGTCACCGGCTTCGGTCTGCCGTCGCTGGCGGTGACCATCGGCACGCTCGCCCTCTACCGGGGGTTGTCCTTCGTGGTGCTCGGCGACCAGGCGGTCGCGGACTTCCCGGCCGACTGGACCGCTGCCGTGGTGCGCAACATCCCCGGCACGTCGATCCCAGTCGTGGTGGTCCCGCTGCTGGTGCTCGCCGTGATCTTCGGTGTCGTGCTGCACGCCACCGCGGCCGGTCGGGCGCTCTACGCCATGGGAAACAACGACCAGGCCGCGACGTTCACCGGCGTCTCGGTGGCCCGGACGAAGTTCTGGCTCTTCGTGGTCTCCGGCGCGGTGTGCGGACTGGTCGGCATCTTCTGGACCCTGCGGTACGCCAGCGCCCGCGGCGACAACGCCACCGGGCTGGAGTTGACAGTGGTGACCGCGGTGCTGCTCGGCGGTGTGTCGATCTTCGGTGGCCGGGGGGCTCTGCTCGGTGTGGTGGCCGGCGTGCTGCTCCTCGGCGTCCTCCGCAACGCGCTGCAACTCGCCGACGTCGACGCCAACGCGCTGACGATCGTCACCGGCAGCCTGCTCATCGCCTCCGTCGTGCTGCCCAACGCCGTCGCGGACATCCGCGCCCGGCTGCACCGTCGACGACAGCGGCAGCCCGTCGCTTCGTGACGTTCCCCCGCACACCCATCACCCCCGGAAGGATGACGATGTCCGCATACCGCAGAGGCCTCCGGGTCGGGGCGACCAGCCTCGCCCTCGCCGCACTGCTGCTCAGCGCCGCCTGTGGCGGCACCACCCGGGACAACTCCACCGACGACGCCGGCGCCGGCACGCAGGCGAGCGGCACCGCCAATCCTGACGCCGCCATCAAGGAAGGGTTGAAGATCGCCTTTCTGCCGAAGGCCCTGAACAACCCCTACTTCACCGTCTCGGACAACGGCGGCAAGGACGCCGTCATTGAGTTCAAGGGCGAGTTCAAGGAGGTCGGCCCCTCCGAGGCCAGCGCCTCCTCCCAGGTCAGCTACATCAACACCCTGTCCCAGCAGGGCATGGACGTGATCGTCACCTCGGCCAACGACCCGAACGCGATCTGCGGGGCGCTCAACCAGGCCAAGGCGGCCGGCGCGAAGATCGTCACCTTCGACTCGGACACCAAGCCGGAGTGCCGCCAGATCTTCGTCAACCAGGTGACCGCCGAGGGCATCGCCGAGAACCAGGTCAAGCTCGTCTCGGAGCAGATCGGCGGCGAGGGCGAGATCGCGATCCTCTCCGCCACCGCCAACGCCACCAACCAGAACGCCTGGATCGCGTTGATGAAGACCGAGCTGGCGAAGCCCGAGTACAGCAAAATCAAGCTGGTTACCGTGGCGTACGGCAACGACGACGACCAGAAGTCCTTCCAGGAGACCCAGGGCCTGCTCCAGTCGTACCCGAACCTCAAGGGCATCATCTCCCCGACCACTGTCGGTGTCGCGGCGGCCGCCCGTTACCTCAGCGGGTCGCAGTACAAGGGCAAGGTCAAGCTGACCGGGCTGGGCACCCCGAACCAGATGCGCCAGTACGTCAAGGACGGCACCGTCGACGCGTTCGCCCTGTGGAGTCCTGCCGACCTCGGTTACCTGGCGGCGTACGCCGGTGCGGCACTGGCCTCCGGTCAGATCACCGGCGCCGAGGGCGACACGTTCAAGGCCGGCAAGCTCGGCGAGTTCACCGTCGGGAAGGACGGGGTGGTCATCCTCGGCCCACCCACCGTGTTCGACAAGAACAACATCGACCAGTTCCAGTTCTGATCGCCCTCCCGGTCGGTGCCGGCGCACGTCGTGCACCGACCGGGGAGCCGACGGGAGAACCGTGCCCCGCGTCTGCTTCACCCTTCAGGTACACCCCGAACGTCTGACCGAATACCGCACCCGCCACGAGCGGGTCTGGCCGGAGATGCTCGCCGCGCTGGCCAAGAGCGGCTGGCGGGACTATTCGCTCTTCCTCCGCGAGGACGGCCTGCTCGTGGGCTATCTGGTCACCGACGACTTCGCCGCGGCCCAGGCCGGCATGCAGGCCAGTGACGTCAACGCTCGCTGGCAGGCGGAGATGGCGTCGTACTTCGTCGACCTCGACCAGGGCGCACCCGAGCGCGCCATCCGGCCACTGGACGAGGTCTTCAACCTTGAGGCGCAGCTTGCCGCAGATCCTGCGGCGCGGTCCGCCGTAGAGACGGGAGAGACATCATGACGCAGCCCGACGCGCGGACCCTCGAACGGGTCAAGCTGGCTCTGCGGTCCCAGCGCATCGAAACGCCGTCCTGGGCGTACGCCAACTCCGGGACCCGTTTCAAGGTCTTCCCGCAGGAGGGGGTGCCGCGTAACCCGTACGAGAAGATCGCTGACGCGGCGGTCGTCCACCAGCTCACCGGCGTCGCCCCCACTGTGGCGCTGCACATCCCGTGGGACCGGGTCGACGACTACGCCGACCTGGCCGCGTTCGCCCGGGATCACGGCGTCGGTCTGGGCGCGATAAACGCCAACGTCTTCCAGGACAACGACTACAAGCTGGGCAGCGTCACCAACCCGGACCCGGGGGTGCGCCGCAAGGCCATCGACCACCTGCTCGAATGTGTCGACATCATGGACCGCACCGGCTCCCGTGACCTGAAACTCTGGTTCTCCGACGGCACGAACTACCCCGGACAGGACGACATCCGCGCCCGGCAGGACCGGCTCGCGGCGGCGCTGCGCGAAACCTACGACCGGCTCGGCGACGACCAACGGCTGCTGCTGGAGTACAAGCTGTTCGAGCCGGCCTTTTACACCACCGACGTGCCGGACTGGGGCACCGCCTACGCGCACTGCCTGGAGCTGGGCCCGAAGGCCCAGGTGGTCATCGACACCGGGCACCATGCCCCGGGCACGAACATCGAGTTCATCGTGGCGTTCCTGCTGCGTGTCGGGAAGCTCGGCGCGTTCGACTTCAACTCGCGCTTCTACGCCGACGACGACCTGATGGTCGGCGCTGCGGACCCGTTCCAGCTGTTCCGGATCATGTACGAGATCGTCCGCGGCGACGCGTTGGCACCGGAGGCCGGCATCGCGTTCATGCTCGACCAGTGCCACAACATCGAAGCGAAGATTCCGGCCATCATCCGCTCGGTGCTCAACGTGCAGGAGGCCACGGCGAAGGCGTTGCTCGTCGACGCGGACGCCCTGGCCGCCGCGCAGCGCAGCGGTGACGTGCTCGCCGCCAACGCCGTGCTGATGGACGCGTACAACACCGACGTCCGACCACTGCTCGCCGACCTTCGTACGGACCTGGGCCTGGATCCGGACCCGATGGCCGCGTACGCCCGCTCCGGCTACTTCGACACGATCCGCGCCGAACGCGCCGGCGGCCAGCAGGCCGGCTGGGGCGCCTGACCACCACCGAAGAAACGCAGACTGGGGACGTGAGGACCATGCAATCCGAGGTTCAGGCGCTGATCGCGCGCAGCAACCGGCTCGGCGCCGACCCGACCACGACGAACTACGCCGGAGGCAACACCTCGGCCAAGGGCGCGGCCACCGACCCGGTCACCGGCGGTCCGGTCGAGCTGCTCTGGGTGAAGGGCTCCGGCGGCGACCTCGGCACCCTCACCGAGTCCGGGTTGGCGGCACTGCGGCTCGACCGGCTCCGCGCCCTCGTCGACGTCTACCCCGGCATCGAGCGCGAGGACGAGATGGTCGCCGCGTTCGACTACTGCCTGCACGGCCGGGGCGGGTCCGCGCCGTCCATCGACACCGCCATGCACGGGCTCGTCGACGCCGCGCACGTCGACCACCTGCACCCCGACGCCGGCATCGCGATCGCCGCCGCCGCCGACGGGCCGGAGCTGACCAAGGAGATCTTCGGCGACCGGGTGCTGTGGATCCCCTGGCGGCGGCCCGGCTTTCAGCTCGGTCTGGACATCGCCGTGGTGGCACGAGCCAACCCGCAGACGATCGGCGTGATCCTCGGCGGGCACGGCATCACGGCCTGGGGCGCGACCAGCGACGAGTGCGAACGCAACTCGCTGGAGATGATTCGCAGCGCGCAGGCGTACCTCGACGAGCGGGGCCGGGCCGAGCCGCTCGGCCCGGTCATCCCCGGCTACGAGCCGCTGCCCACCGACGAACGACGGGAGCGCGCGGCGGCGTTGTTCCCGGTGCTGCGGGGCCTGGCGTCCACCGACCGGCCGCAGGTCGGCCACTTCACCGACAGTAACGTGGTGCTCGACTTCGTCGCGCGGGAGAAGCATCCGGCGCTCGCCGCCCTCGGCACGTCCTGCCCGGATCACTTCCTGCGCACCAAGGTCCGCCCGATGGTGCTCGACCTGCCGCCCACCGCGCCCGTCGAGGACGTGATCGCCCGACTCCGGGAGCTGCACACCGCCTACCGCGACGACTACCGCGCCTACTACGAGCGACACGCCGACGCGGACAGCCCGCCGATGCGGGGCGCCGACCCCGCCGTGGTCCTGGTGCCCGGTGTGGGAATGTTCAGCTTCGGCGCCAACAAGCAGACCGCCCGCGTCGCCGGCGAGTTCTACGTCAACGCCATCAACGTGATGCGCGGCGCGGAAGCCGTGTCGCGTTACGCGCCGATCGACGAGGCCGAGAAGTTCGGGATCGAGTACTGGGCCCTGGAGGAGGCGAAGCTTCAGCGGATGCCGAAGCCGAAGGCCCTCGCCACACGGGTCGCGTTCGTCACCGGAGGCGGCTCCGGGATCGGCCGGGCGATCGTCCACCGGCTCGCCGCGGAGGGCGCGTGTGTCGTCGTCGCCGACCGCGACGCCCAGGGGGCCACCGCCGTCGCCGCGGAAATCGGCAGCGCCGACGTGGCGGTCGCCGTCGCGGCCGACGTCAGCGACGGTGACGCCGTGGCCGCCGCCCTCCGCGAGGCGGTGCTGGCCTTCGGTGGGGTGGACCTGGTGGTGAACAACGCCGGGCTGTCGCTGTCCAAGTCGCTGCTGGAGACGACCGAGGCGGACTGGGACATCCAGCACGACGTGATGGCCAAGGGCTCCTTCCTGGTCTCCCGGGAGGCCGCGCGGGTGCTGCTGGCGCAGGGAATGGGCGGGGACATCGTCTACATCTCCAGCAAGAACTCCCTGTTCGCCGGCCCGAACAACGTGGCGTACGGTGCGGCGAAGGCCGACCAGGCCCACCAGGTTCGGCTGCTCGCCGCCGAACTCGGTGGCCACGGCATTCGGGTGAACGGTGTCAACCCGGACGGGGTGGTCCGCGGCTCCGGGATTTTCGCCGGCGGCTGGGGTGCCCAGCGGGCGGCCGTCTACGGCGTGCCGGAAGAGAAGCTGGGCGAGTTCTACGCACAGCGCACCCTGCTCAAGCGTGAGGTGCTGCCCGAGCACGTCGCCAATGCGGTCTTCGTGCTCACCGGCGGCGAGCTGTCGCACACCACGGGGCTGCACGTCCCGGTGGACGCCGGTGTCGCTGCGGCCTTCCTCCGCTGATGACCGCCGTGCGACTGGCCGCGGTGGACGTGGGCGCGTCCACCGGCCGGGTCATGCTCGCGCACATCGGGCCGGGGCTGGTGGAGCTCACGGAGGCGCACCGGTTCCGCAACGAACCGGTGCGGGTCGCGGGCACCCTGCACTGGGACATCCTGGCGCTCTACCGGGGTGTGCTCGAAGGGCTGAGGGCTGCCGGCCCGGTCGCCGGAATCGGCATCGACACCTGGGCGATCGACTACGGGCTGCTCGACGCCACCGGCGCTCTGCTCGGCAACCCGGTGCACTACCGCGACGGGCGCACCGACGGCGTCAGCGAACGGGTGGCGAAGCAGCTCGGACCGGAGCGGCTCTATGCCACGACCGGGCTGCAACACCTGCCCTTCAACACCCTCTACCAGCTCGCCGCCGCCGCCGGTACACCCCAGCTGGAGGCCGCGCACCAGCTGCTGCTGATTCCGGACCTCATCGCGTACTGGCTCACCGGTGAGGTCGGCGCCGAAATCACCAACGCCTCCACCACCCAGCTGTACGACCTGCGTCGCCGCGCCTGGGCAACCGACCTGATGACCGACGCCGGGATCCGCAGTGAGCTGTTCCCTCCGCTGCGCGAGCCGGGCACCCGAATCGGTCCGGTCCTGCCCGCGCTCGACCTCCCCGGATCGCCCGACGTCATGGCGGTCGGATCGCACGACACGGCCTCGGCGGTGGTCGGTGTACCGGCGGCCGATGACCACTTCGCCTACATCTCCTGCGGTACCTGGTCTCTGGTCGGGGTCGAGCTGGACGCCCCGGTGCTCAGTGAGCCGAGCCGACGGGCCAACTTCACCAACGAATCCGGCGTCGACGGCACGATCCGCTACCTACGTAACGTGATGGGTCTCTGGCCACTGCAGGAGTCGCTGCGCACCTGGGGCACCACGAACCTGCCCGCCCTGCTCCGGCAGGCGGCCGAGGAACCGGCCTTCCGTTCCGTGGTGGACCCGGACGACCCCACCTTCCTTCCGCCCGGCGACATGCCCGCACGCATCGCCCAAGCCTGTCGGCGTACCGGCGAGCCCGTGCCGGACAGCCCGGCGGGCACGGTCCGGTGCATCCTGGACAGCCTCGCACTGGCGCACCGACGCGCTGTCCAGCAGGCACAACGGCTCTCGGGTCGGCACGTCGACACCGTGCACGTCGTCGGCGGCGGCGCCCGCAACGACCTGCTGTGTCAGCTCACCGCCGACGCCTGCGGCCTGCCGCTGCTCGCCGGGCCGGTCGAGGCCACCGCCCTGGGCAACGCGCTGGTGCAGGCGCGCGCCCTCGGCGTGATCGGCGGTGACCTGGCGTCCCTGCGGTCCGTGCTGCAGGAGACCCAACAGATCACGCGGTACGAGCCACGCGGCGACGCAGCCGCGTGGCGGGCGGCTGCCCGACGCCTCGGATGGGACGACTGAACATGCGAATAGCCCTGTTCGTCACGTGCCTGGCCGACACCCTGTTCCCTGAGGCGGCCAAGGCGACGGTACGGCTGCTGGAACGGCTCGGTCACGAGGTCGTTTTTCCGCAGGACCAGACCTGCTGCGGGCAGATGCACATCAACACCGGCTATCCGGGCGAGGCGCTGCGTCTGGTGCGTCGGCACGTGCGAGCCTTCGCCCCGTACGACCTGGTGGTGGCCCCGTCCGGTTCGTGCGTCGGCTCGGTGCGTCACCAGCATGCGCTGGTGGCCCGACGAGCCGGCGACGAGCGGTTGGCCAGCCAGGCCGAGGAGGTCGCCCGACGCACGTACGAGCTGTCGGAACTGCTCGTCGACGTGCTCGGGGTGACCGACCTGGGCGCCTACTATCCGCACCGGGTGACCTACCACCCGACCTGCCACTCGTTGCGGCTGATCCGGGTGGGCGACAAGCCGCTGCGGTTGTTGCGTGCGGTCCGCGGCCTGGACCTGGTCGAGCTGCCGCAGGCCGAGCAGTGCTGCGGCTTCGGCGGCACGTTCGCGCTGAAGAACGCGGACACCTCGACGGCGATGCTGGCCGACAAGATGCGCCACGTACTCGCCACCCGGGCCGACGTCTGCACCGCCGGGGACGCCTCCTGCCTGATGCACATCGGTGGTGGCCTGGCCCGGCTGCGCACCGGCGTACGCACCGTGCACCTCGCGGAGATCCTGGCCAGCACCGAGACCACCGCAGACCCGATCGAGCAGCCGCGGACCGGCGGGGTGCCGGTATGACCCGGACCTTCCTCGGCATGCCGGTCACCGCACCCCGCGGTGTCGGGCACCTGCGCGGCGACGAGCCCTTCCCGGTCGCGTCCCGGCGCAGCCTCGCCGACGCCCAACTGCGCCGCAACCTCGGCCACGCCACCGGCACCATCCGGGCCAAGTCGGCTGCCGTCATCGGCGAGGTCCCCGACTGGGAGGAACTGCGCGAGGCCGGCCGGGCCATCAAGGCCGACACGATGGCCCGCCTGCCGGAGCTGCTGCAACAACTGGAGACGGCGGTCACCGCCGCGGGCGGCACCGTTCACTGGGCGGCCGACGCCGTCGAGGCCAACCGGATCGTCACCGACCTGGTCACCGCCACCGGCAGTGACCGGGCCATGAAGGTCAAGTCGATGGCCACCCAGGAGATCGGCCTCAACGAGGCGCTCGAGGCCGCCGGCATCGAACCGGTGGAGACCGATCTCGCCGAGCTGATCGTCCAGCTCGGCCGGGACAAGCCCAGCCACATCCTCGTACCCGCGATCCACCGCAACCGGGCGGAGATCCGCGAGATCTTCCTGCGCGAGATGCCCGGGGTGGACCCGGCGCTGACCGACGAACCCGCGGTCCTGGCGGCAGCGGCCCGTCGCCATCTGCGCCGTACGTTCCTCAGTACCCGGGTCGCGATCTCCGGGGCGAACTTCGCGGTCGCCGAGACCGGCACCCTGGCGGTGGTCGAATCCGAGGGCAACGGCCGGATGTGCCTCACCCTGCCGGACACCCTGATCACCGTGATGGGCATCGAGAAGGTCATCCCCACCTGGGCGGACCTGGAGGTGTTCCTGCAACTGCTGCCCCGGGCCTCCACCGGTGAGCGGATGAACCCGTACACGTCGATGTGGACCGGTGTCACTCCCGGCGACGGGCCGCAGGACTTCCACCTCGTGCTGCTGGACAACGGCCGTAGTGCGGTGCTCGCCGACGAGGTCGGCCGTCAGGCGCTGCACTGCATCCGATGCTCGGCCTGCCTCAATGTCTGCCCCGTCTACGAGCGCACCGGTGGCCACGCGTACGGGTCGGTCTATCCCGGACCAATCGGGGCCGTGCTCTCGCCCCAGCTGACCGGCGTCGAGGACAATGCCTCCCTGCCGTACGCCTCCTCGCTCTGCGGCGCATGTTTCGACGCCTGCCCGGTGAAGATCGACATTCCGTCGATCCTGGTGCACCTGCGCGCGGAGCACGTGACGGCCTACCGGAGCGAGCATCGCCTGCCGAGCGCCGAGGCGGTCACCATGGCCGTCGCCGCGTACACCATGGATCACCTGCCGTTGTACGAGGCCGCCCAGCGTCGGTCGCGGCTCACCCGCTTCGCCGGCCGGCATGGCCGGGGCCTTCCTCCGCCGCTGTCCGGCTGGACCGTCGGCCGCGACCTACCGCAGCCGCCTCCGCAGACCTTCCGCGAATGGTGGGCGCAACGGTGACCTCCCGCGAGTTGATCCTCGGTCGGCTGCGTGCGGCTCTGGGCCCGCCACCGAACGCCCCAGGTGAGGTGGCGCGGGACTATCGACCGGCTGGCGGTGCCGTGCACCTCGACGTCCTCGTTCACCGGCTCACCGACTACGGGGCAACGGTGCACCAGTGCGCCGACGACGAGGTGGCGCACGTCGTCGACGCGATTCTCGGCGGACGGCGGGTCGTCATCCCGTCGGGGCTGCCCCGGCACTGGCTGCCCGACACCGTCGAGGCGCTCGCCGACGACAATCGCCCGACCGAACAGATCGCCACCGCCGACGGGGTGGTCACCGCAGCGGCGGTGGCGGTCGCCGAGACCGGGACCGTCATCCTCGACGCGGCCGCCGACCAGGGTCGGCGAGTCATTACGCTCCTGCCCGACGTGCACATCTGCGTGCTGCGTGTCGACCAGATCGCCGCAGGGGTGCCGGACGCCCTCGCGCGCCTCGATCCCCGCCGCCCACTCACCTGGATCAGTGGTCCCTCAGCCACCAGTGACATCGAACTCAACCGGGTCGAGGGCGTTCACGGCCCCCGCAACCTGCACCTGGTGATCGTCCCGCGCGGTTCGCACCACTCCGGTGGGTCACCCCGTTGGACCGGACCTTGATCTGGAACCGGCGGCACCTGCTCCACCCGCTGCGCTGAGGCGATGTTGCGGCCGAACAGGCTGGCAAAGCCGACAGGTGCCTCCTCGTACTGCGGCACACCGACACGTCTGATGACGCCGCCTGCACGCACGCCTGGTCGAGTCCCTGCCTCACCGCCATGCGCCGCTAGCTGGATAGCTCAGCACCGGACGCGAGGTCTTCTCCTTCCCCGCGGCGAACAGTTCCCGCGCACAAGGGCATCGTCATCCGCCGGCGTGCAGCCCGGAACAAGGTCGAGCTATAGACCCGGCGCTGTCCGTAGCGACCCGATGTCCACGAGAAGCGAGAGGTCTGAGCACAGCTATCGATATATGCTGCGCTGGGAATCACCTTTGTGGAGGGAGCCTGATGACCACGCGACGAATGAGTGCTCGGCTGGCAGGTATCGCGCTGCTCGCGGCGGCGGTGACCTACGTTGTACCCGCGACACCGGCGTCGGCGGCCTGTGGGCAGGGCTGGTCCGACCGGAGCAGCCGCACAGCCGTGGTGACGGCAGACGGTGTCCGTTACCGCACCGGGCCGCACACGTCGTGCACCGCCTATGGCCAGGTGAATCGCGGCGTGACGGCGTACCTGGACTGCGCCACGCGCGGCGACACGGTCAACGGCATCGCCGTCTGGTGGCACGCGCGCTTCAGCACCGGTGGGTCCGGCTTCATCAGCGGGGCGTACCTCAACCCATGGGTCCAGTACACCACCGAGAACTGCTGATTGGCCGATCGACCGGGACCAGGGCTCGCCACTCGCGACGAACGACCTGGTCCCGGTCGATCGACGGCTCGACGTGGGTCCGATCTTCGCGGCCCGGTCGGTTCTCGCCGCAGGGCGATCAGCTGTGCATGGTCGCGTTCACCGTGCCTGCTGCCAGGTGGTCGCGAAGGAGATCACCCACCCACCCCTGATCGATGACGAAACCTTCGAGCAAGCTCAGCCCTACTCGCCCGGCGCTCGCGAGCCGTCGACCGTCAGGAACGCCAGCGCCCCGCCCGCAACCCCTACGTCTTCCGGGGAATGTGCAAGTCACAGGCAGCACCAGCAAATACAGATCCTCGCCCGCGTCCCGCGCGCGCTGAGCAAGAGCGACAACCTTCTCGATGACAGGCAGCAACTCGTCGTCCGACAGTGGACCACTCCACGCCAGCTCCTCGATCCGCCCCCATTTCCATCCGGTCCGGAGCGAGACCGTGCGATTAGTGAAGCGAAGTCGGAGGTGCGGCACCACCTGATGTTGCAAGCACTTTGGGCGAGTACCCCCGTGCACAGCGCCGTCACGCTGGCCCGCGCAGACTAATCACCCGAACGCCCCAGTCGCACCCGGCTACGGATGCCTATGGGTCACTTCCGCCTGAGGAGTGCGGCGTCGACCACGCGCAGTCTGTGGAGCCAGACGAGCGCGGTTGTCGGAGGTATCGTCGCCGGCATTCCGCTACCTGATCTAAGTTCCGATGGCGCGCGAACCGGACTGCCGCACCGACAGGGTAGGGCGACACGCCGACGCTGCCCGACCGGAGCGGCAAGTTGTACACCCTTTGATGTGCTTTATGCCCTTTGTCCTCCTCTGCGAGTTTTGGTCGATATTCTCGGTACCTGCGTCGCCAGCCCAGTCGACGCGAGTGCAATCGGCTGTCGGCAGACGGGGGTGGCCACGATGGCGGTGGCGCAAGCAGCGGCCGCGCCAGGGGTACGGACGTCGCAGCTGCTCGTCGGTGGTGACGTCGCTGACGTGGTGAACATGTTCCGCGGGGAGGTGAACCTGCCCCTGGACCTGGTTTCGTTGACTGGCCGTGGCGGCTTGGACGTCACCGTCACCGCCTTCTACGGCAGCGGCGTGCACCATTCCGTGCAGCGGTCCAACCTCACCTCACCCACCGGGGTGCTTGGCCTGGGCTGGTCCCTGCCGTACGAACGCGTCGTCGTCGAGTCCCAGACCAGTGGCACGACGGTTGACGACGTGTTCTACCTGATCACCGGCGGTGCTGCGCGACAGCTCGTGCGAGTGGGCGTCGACGGGCCGGCGCAGTGTTTCCAACTTGTCGACCAGCCGTTCTGGCAGATCACCTACCACCCTGACCCCACCTGCCCGGAATCCGAGTACTGGACCATCGTCCGGGAGGACGGCAGCACCTCCACCTACGGGTTGGGGGCGGTGCAGCGCGGCGTGCGGTGGGGCAACTGGATCGGCCCGTCCACAGTTCCGGGCGGGATGAGTTTTCCGCTGGCGTGGAACCTCCTGCACATCCGCTCGCTGGCGGGCGACACCGTGTCGTTCGAGTACGACATCGACGACGTGCTGATCGGGGCGAGCCCGCAGGCGCGTTGCACCCGCTCGTGCCGGCTCCGCCGGATCGTCGACGTGTTCGGGCAGACCGTCGACTTCCGTTACCTGTCGAAGGAGCCCTGCGAGACCCCGTCTCCGTACGTGCCGCCGCACGGCGGCCAGAACGCCTATCAGTTCCAGCTCGAGGACCACTACCTCGACCAAATTGTCGTGCGCGACAGCACCGGCGGCACCGTGCTGACCACGCGACTGCGCTACGCGCTGCACAACCGCTCCCGCCACGCCGACGACAGCCGGTACCTCAAGCGCTATCTCATCGCCGTCGGGCAGGAGCTGGCCGCTGGCGGAGCCCTGCCGGAGTTGGAGTTCGACTACCACGGCGCTGACAGCTCGAACCCGGGCGCGATGTGCGGCGCGCGCACGCCGCAGGGCGGGCAGGCGGGATACGAGTACCGCGCCGCCGAGCTGCCCAACACCGCGCTGCGGGTCGCGGTCCAACGACCGGCCGCCGGCGGGACGCCACGGGTCTGGCACGGCCCCAATTTCACGATCCTGACCTGGGAGAACAGCGCCACCGGTCAGATCACCACCGGCGTGTACTCCTGGAACGGCAGCTGGTCCGCGCAACAGGACACCCGGCAGTGGGCGGCGACGCCCGCAACCCTGCGGGTGCTCACCACCGACGGGTTCTTCGCCGTCTGGTACCAGGACGCGCGCAGCGCTCAGTACCGGGTCCACCTGGTCCGCGCTGAGCCGTTCCGCTTCGGCGAGTGGCAACGTGACACGTACCCGGTCACGCTCGATGAGCCGATGGCCGAGCCGGCGGTCAGCGTCGGCGGCGGTTTCGTCGCCGTCGCGGACGCCCGGGCCGGGCAGTTGAAGATCGTCACGTGGGATCCGGTCGAGCGGCGCTGGGTCGAGCAGGACTTCGGGCTGAGCGGAGTGGACCGCGTCGCGCTGGCCAGCGGCGCAGGTGTCTGTGTCGCCGTCACCTACGTCGAGCAGAGCCGAACGCTGAGCGTTGCGGTCTATCACTGCGACGCGGAGCGGCACTGGCGTCGCGGAGACACCGTCAGCGAAACCGTCGACATCGACTGGACAGCCACCTCGACCGATCGGCTACTCGCCATCGGCGCGTCCTTCGCCGTGCTCGGCTTCGTGACCGCCTTCGACGACGCGGCCGGGACCGTGCGGTACGCCAGCCGGCTGGTCACCTGGTCCACGGCATATCGGTTCGGGCAGGTCTTGAAGGTCGACGGCAGCCAGCCCGTGGACGCCCGCAACCCGGTCGGATACGCGACGGTGAACGGGTCGACCGCCGCCAACGGCGAGCACCTGTTCCGCTTCGACGGCGCCCGCTGGCAGCAGGTCGCCTCGACCCGCCCCACCGTCGGCCCCCGCTACACCTACCACTACGCCGCCGACACCGCCTACGCCATCACCGTCCAGGACAGCGGCCAGTGGTCAGCCGAGCTGTACGAGTACGACCCCTACCGCAACGCGTGGCGCACCCCCACCCGGACCAGCGGCACCAGCCCTGGGCTGCCCACCCTCGCCGAGGGCTACCGCACGGTCGGCCGCGACCTGCTCTGGCGCACACCAGAGGGCGCCTGGAGCACCGTGTACACCCTGCCGGTCGACGCGGACCTGGCGACCCTGACCAACGCCGCGCCGGGTTACCTGAGCTATGAGGACCGCAGCGGCTCGACTCACCTGGTCACGCTCGTCGACGCCGCGGTGCGGGAGTCAGTCGCCCTGCCCGGCGAACGGGTGGTGGTCCACGACCCGCAGCCCGGCCAGATCCTCACCGGCCCGGAGACGGTCGTCACCTACCGTGGCCCTGACTTCGACCACGCCACCAGCCTTACCCTGTACCGGGTCGTCGGCGGCCGGACCGCCACCCGGCTGGTGGCCTACCCGGTGGTCCGCGTCGGCAGCGACACCGGCTACCAGGCCCGGCACACGACGCTGGACTACGACCTCGCCACGGCGACCTACGACCCGTACGGGCTCGTCACCCAGTACGTGACGGTCCGCGCCACGCCCGACGACGGCGGCCAGGGCTGCGTCGAACGAGTGTTCTTCAACGGGCTCAGCCCGAGCGTGCCCGGCGTGCTCTACCCGGTGTCCGATCAGTACAGCAACGCCCGGGCGTACTTCAGCAAGCTCAACGGGCAACTGTTCCGCACCCGCGCCTTCGACGCCGACGGTCGCCAGGTCAGCGAGAGCGTCAGCTACCCCTACACGTACACGGGTCAGGACAGCGACCTGCACGTCGTCGGCGCCTGGACCAGGGTGCGCAGGCAGACCCAGGCGACCGTGGGTGAGCTCTTCACCGCCGACACGGACCGCGCCGACACCCGCGAGCCCGGAGCGCGGGCCGCGTTACTGACGCACTTCACCGCACACGGCCTACCCCTGACCGACCCGGTGGCGGTGCACGAGGAGGTGCCCGACCGGCGCTGGCGGCTCACCGACGCCGACGGGACGAAGTACCAGGTGGTCGCCGACGGGACACGGCTCACCGTGTACGGGTGGCTGGTCGACGCCACCGAACACGAGTACAACGACCACGGGCAGCCGTGCCGCGAGATCCGTGACAACACCGACGACCAGGGGGTGCGGCGGCGGCTGCGCCGGGACACGTCCTACGCCTGGCAGACCCACCCGGGCCTGCGCGAGCTCAACTGCCTCGTCCCGACCAGCCAGGTCACCACCAGCGACCTCACGGCGGACGTGGTCACCGCCAGCGAGGTCACCACCTACCGCAACGAGTGGGGGCCCTGGGCGGCCGAGCGAGGCTACCAGTGGTTGGGCGTCGACGACCCAACCTTCCCGGGGTGGGGCTCGGACGCCGAACCCGGACCGGGCTGGCTCTGCGCCCGCCAGGTCCTCGACGTCACCGAGCGGGCCCAGCCGCTGGCGGCGCTGGACGCCAGCGGACACGTCGCCGCCGCCATCTACGACCGCGAGCGCCGCTTCGCGGTCGCCACCACGGCCAACGCCGACCCCAGACAGGGCGAGGTCTGCTGGTACGGCTTCGAGGAGTACGAGGACGACGGCGGCTGGACGCTCACCCCCGCCGGCCTCGACCCGACCGGGTACATCACCGAAGGCCCGGCGCACTCCGGGTCACGGCGACTGGCCATCCCCGGTGACCCCGACTGCGCCATCGGCATCACCAACGAGTTCACCCCGGACCGCGGCGACCGGCCCTATCAACTGTCGTGCTGGGTCTGCACCCAGCCGGGATTCGTCGACGACCCGGATCTCGCCGCGTTGCGCACCACGGTCCGCGACGAGCAGGGCCGCACGGCCGAGATCGTGCTGTCCATCCCCGCCACCGACGACCGGTGGCGCTGGCTGCACCAGCTCATCGACCCGCAGGCGCACGACCTGGGCGCCATCGCGTCGGTGACACTCACCCTCACCAGCCGCCAGGACCGGCGGTACCTCCTCGTCGACGACCTCGCGTTCGCCCCGGTCACAGCCAGCCTGCAGGCCTCGGTGTACTCCCCGGACGGGCAGGAACTGCGCGCCACTGTGGACATGCTCAGCGACACCCGGCGCATCGGCTACGACCTGCTGACCCGACCCGTGCTGGACGTCGGCTTCGACAACTGGCCGTTGTCGGCCACCGCCGAGTACGTCTGGCGCTGCGGACGGGACACCTTCGACCCCGCGCGGCCGAACGCCACCCTGGTGGCGTCGCTGCGCGGCCCCGGCACCTTCACCGACTTCCGGCAGGGCGACCAGTGGCGCGCGCAGTGGTGTGCCGACGCCGGCTGGCAGCAGGAACCGGGCCTGCTGCGTTACGCGCAGGACGGCACCGGCACGCTCGCCCTGACCGAGACGCCCGAGGGCAGCTACCTGCTGCGTCTCGCCCTGGCCGCCGACCCGGCCGTACGGCGACCGGTGCGGCTCACCCTCGGTGAGTGGTGCGTACGCTGGGCCGACGGCTGCTGGACGCTGCACCGGCCCGACGGTGAGGTGGCGGCCTCGGCACCGGCGGAACCCGGCACCGACCTGATGCTCATCGTCTGGCCACACCGCATGCTCTGGTACGTCGACGGTGAACTGCTGCTCCAGCGGGTCACACCGGACGGCTTCGCCGGTCCGGTGGCCTTCGCCACCGACGGACCCCTGGCGCTGCGATGGATCGCGTTCGGGACCGCCCCGGTGGTCGGGATCTGCTTCACCGACAACGCCGGCCGCCCCCGGCAACTGCACCGCGTCGACGACACCCGCGTGCGGCTGTCGGCCACCGGCTACGACAGCGCCGGCCGGGCGGCGATCACTACCAAGACCGTCGAAGTCGACGGTGAGCCGATCGGCTACCGACCCGGCCTGACGACCGACCTGGATCCCGAGACCGGGGCGATGGGCGACTGCGAGCTGACCCGCGCCTACCCCGACGACGGCGGCTACCCGTTTTCCCGCACCCTCTTCGAACCCTCGCCACTGGGTCGACCTGTCGAATCCGGACGGCCCGGCCGCGCGTTCGCCGTCGTCGAGTCGATCCCGGTCGGACAGCGGCACACCGCCCGTACCGAATACCGCCTGAACACAGAGCAGCCGCTGCTGCCCAAGCTGCCCGCTGGACAGTACCCGCTCGAGGTCAGCACCGACCCCGACGGCCGGGTGATGCGGCTGTGGCGCGACCGGTTGGGTCAGACCGTCGCCGTCGCGCAGGGCGACCTGATCGGCGAAGCAGGAAGCTTCGCGCTCGTGCGCAACCACTACGACCCCTACGGCAACCTGGTGCGCAGGGACCAACCCAACGTCACCGACACCCGGGTGCCCGACCGGGACCGCTTCGTCGAACGATTCGAGTACGACTTCGTCGGCAACCCCGTGTCGGTCACCGGACCCGACCTCGACGGCACCGTCAACCACGTCTACGACACCCTCGGGCGGCTGCGGTTCAGTCAGGGCCCGCAGGCCGCCAGCGAGGGCTACCTCAGCTACCGGCGGTACGACAGTCTGAGCCGGCTGGTGGAGCAGGGCACCTGCGTCGCGGCCTGGAATCGCGACGAGCTGCAACGACATGCCGACGACTCCGCCTGGTTGCCCGGCACCGGCACCTGGCTGGCCCGCTACCGCTACGACGGCGACGGCACCGACCCACTGCTGTACGGCCGGCTGTGGCAGACCTGCTCCGGCCCCGCCACCGACGACACGGCATCCACCCGCAGCACCTACACCTACGACCAGCGGGGCCTGGTCACCACCCGCACGATCCACGTCGCCTCCTACGACGACGACGCCCCGCACACCCTCGCGTTCGATTACGACGCCACGGGCGCGGTCACCGCCATCACCTACGACGCCCAGCTCGGGGCGAACGCGTTCACCGCCCGACTCGCCACCGACGGCTTCAACAATCTGGTCTCGGTCAGCGGCGAGCACGCCGGCCAGGACACCCACCTGGCCCGGTTCGCCTACACCCCCGGCGGCGCGCTGGCCACCGAGGTGTTCGCTCCCGGGACCGCGGCGGAGCTCACCCGCGCCTACCGCTACACACCACCCGGATGGCTGACCCGCGTCGAGGACCGCTACCTGACCGAGACCACCGACTACACCAGCGGCGGACACGACGACAGCGGCTACCACGACGGCCGCGCCGCCCGGACCGGCACCCGCTTCACCGGCGTACGCCAGGATGGCTTCCTGCCCGATGTCACCGTCCGCTACGGCTACGACCCGCTGGGCCGCCTCGCCGTGGCCGAGTGCAGCGCGGGTGAGCGGTTCGGGATGAGCGGACTGACCTACGACGCGAACGGCAACCTGACGACCCGCACCGCCGCCGGCGTGTCCCAGCGCCTGCACTACCGCGACGGCACCAACCGGCTGTGCACCATCGGTGACGACGACGTGGAAAGCGAGGCGTTCGGCTACGACCGGGACGGCAACGTCACCGACGCGCCGCCGCTGAGCGTGCGCGACCTACGCTACGAGGCGGTCTCCGGGTTTCCCACCAGCCTCACCGGGGCCGCTGGAGCGCTCCGCCTGACCCGCGACGCCGACGGCACGCTGCTCCTGCGCACCACCCACGACCGGCAACGGCTCTCCGTACCGGGCCCTGACGCGGCGCCGCTGGCGCTGCACCACGTCGAGCCGGACGGGATCCGCCGCGCCGGCTACCTCATCCCGGGACCCGGCGGCACCATCGCCGTCTGGTCACCGCAGGGCACCGCGTACGTCCTGCGCGGCCGGCTCGGCTCCACCCGCGGCGTCTACGACTCGACCGGCCTCATCGGCGCGTTCACCTACCTGCCCGCCGGTGGATTCCTCGGCACCCCAGTGGACCGCGGCGCGAGCGCCACCTACCCGTACCTGTTCACCGGCGCCGAGCGCGACCCGGGCACCGGCCTCTACCTCTTCCCGCAGCGCCTCTACGACCCGGACACCGGACGGTTCCTGAGCATGGACCCGGCCGGGCAGTATCCAAGTCCCTACCTGTACGCCGGCGGAGATCCCGTCAACGGCTACGACCCCAGCGGCGGGTTCGCCTGGTCCTGGCCGGCATTCGGAGCGGTCCTCGGAGGCGTCGCCGTCGCCCTGGCCGGATTCGCGCTCACGATCGGAACCGCCGGACTCGCCTGGCCGCTCATGGTGGGCGGCACCCTACTCGGCGGCCTCCTCATCGGCGGCGGGATCGCCAGCGCCGCGTACGGACTGGGCCACGCCAACGCCGAAGGACCGCAGGCCACCTGGAAGGAGTGGGGCATCTCAGTGGGCCTGGGAGCGGCGTTCGGCCTGGCGGCCGCGGGGCTGGGATTCGTGTCGGCGGCGGCCACCACCAGCGTGGCCGCGTCGCTCGGCATCGAGACGTTCATCGGCACCGGACTCGGCGCCCTCGACGGATTCATCAGCAACGGCGTCACCAACCACCTTCAGGGCCAGGATTTCGGCGCCGGCGCCGGCCTGTCGACCGTGCTGGGCGCTCTCGGCGGAGCCGTCGGCGGGGCCATCGGCGGCGTCCTGGGCCGCGGCAACATGCTGCGCACGCGGATGACGGTGAGCGCCGGGCGTCGGGCACAGGCCGCCGGCGAAGCAGGGGCCGCCTACGTCATGAACTACGACCAGGGCAGCGTCTGGCACACGCAGATCGGCACCCGCGCGCCGCACGCGGCCACCACCAGGATCAGCGACCTGAACGCCGACCTCGGCAACGTCAAGGCGACCTTCCGCGGTGGGCAGCACACCACGATCAACGTCCGGAACGTGGACTACGAGCCCATGAGCGGAAACGGCATCCCCCGCCGCTACGTACGCCGCATCCACCTGCCCGGACAGAAGGTGCAGGCCGCCGACGAGTTCGCGCAGAGGAGCGCGGAGGCGGCGGCGGGTCGTTTCTCGGTCTTCACCAACAACTGCACCACCTACGCCAGCGGCGTGCTCCGGGAGGCGGGCCTGCACCCGCCGCTGTGGGTGCGCTCTCCCACGCTGCTGCAGCTGTGGGCCACGACCATCGGCGAGCGGATGCCGAACCAAGCGTGAGAAGAGGACTCCTGGATGCCAGCTGACCCGTCACCGGTGCCCATCGGCACCATCACCGCCTTCGCCGGCCGGCTCGACGTCTCGTGGCTGCGGCCGCAGGGCTGGCTCTACTGCGACGGCGCCGAACTGGATGAGGCGGACTATCCCGCTCTGCACGCCGTGATCGGCGGCAACTACGGCGCGGGCAACGGCAGGTTCCGCCTCCCGGACCTGCGCGGGCGGTTCGCCCGGGGCGTCGACCTCGGCGCCGGGCGGGATCCCTACGCCAACACTCGCGCCCCTTCCGGGCGCGGCGGGCTCGCCGGCAACAATCCCGGTTCCGCCCAGGACTGGTACACCGCCCCCCCAGGCACCGCGTTCTCGGTCGACGGCGGCGGGGACCACACGCACCCCGTCGAACACATGCCGGCCGACACGACAGGAGCGGCGGTAGCCGGCAGCCACTACGGAATCTGGCAGGACAGCCGTTGGACCTGGGACACCGGCGCGCACACCCACTACATCGACGCCGGCGGCGACGCCGAGACCCGCCCCATCAACACGTACGTCTACTTCGTCATCAAGTTCGACGGATGAGGTGACCATGACAACCAGTTCGAAAACAGAACCGGCCGGGGTGATCGGCGTCGCCGGTGTGCTCGTCGGCACGGTCGTCGGCTACGGCGCCGTCGTCTCCGGCAATGATCCCGCCCCACAGGGCTGGCTGCTGTGCGACGGCAGCGCCGTGTCCCGAACCACGTACGCCTGCCTCTACAGCGTCCTCGGCGACATCCACGGCAGCGGGGACGGCACCAGCACCTTCAACCTGCCCGACTACCGGGGCCGGTTCCAACGCGGCGTCGACGACGGCACGGGCCGCGACCCCGACGCCGGCACCCGCACCCCCGCGAACCCCGGAGGTCTCAGCGGCGACCGCGTCGGCTCGGTCCAACCGAAAGCCACCGGCCTACCAGCCGGCGACTGCTTCGCCACCAATCACAGCGAGGACCACCACCACTGGGTGCCGAACCTGCCGGACGACAACTCCCACCCCTGGGCCGCCGGATCGCACTACGCCGACTGGAACGACGGCAGCCGCAACACCAGCAACAACGGTTGGCACAGCCACGGGCTCAGCGGCGGCGACCAGGACAGCTGCCCGGTGAACCTCTACCAGAACTACCTGATCTTCTACGGCACCCCTTCGTGAGGAGCACCAGATGAGTGAGCAGGACCTGCCCGTCGTGCCGACAGGCCACTTCGTCATCGGGGCGGTGTTGGCCTACGGTGCCGGCAACCCACTCGACCAGTACGGGCTGGAAGAGCAGGGTTGGATGTACTGCGACGGACGGCTGGTCGGCCGCGCCGACTACCCTGATCTCTTCGCGGTGATCGGCACCCTGCACGGCGGTGGGGACGGAACGACCACGTTCAACCTGCCCGACTACCGCGGCTACCTGCTGCGCGGCGTCGACGACGGCGCGGGGCGTGACCCGGACGCGGGCAGCCGGAGCGAGCCGGCGCCCGGCGGTGCCGCCGGTGACCGCTGCGGCTCCACGCAGAAGAACGCCACCGGCCGGCCCAGACAGGCGTTCACCCTGGACAGCGACGGCGACCACAGCCACGAGGTCTACGGCGTGCCCCAGGACAAGTCGTCCACCCCCATCGCCGGATCGCACCGCGCCATCTGGAACGAAAACGGCGGGGACACCGGCTCCGCAGGGTCACACCAGCACTTCATCACCTCCGGCGGCGACGCAGAAACGCGTCCCGACAATGCCTACGTCAACTTCGTCGTCCGCTACCGCGCATGACAGACCTGTCTGTCTCGACAACGGACAGTTGACCTGCCTGGACGGGCGTCACGGTCACCCGCGGACCCCGCCAACGGCCGGGTAGGCATGGGGAGTCAAGGACATTCGTACCCTCATGGCCAGCCCCCGCCCGACGGCGCTGATCCCACCAGGGCCGCGCCGGCCCGGTACGCCCGGTAGCCGGACGGACCAGCTGGGACGATCATCTGCGCGGCTACCGCGTCACATGCCCTTCACCGCGGCCTCAACCTTCTTGGCCTGCGTCGGCTTCACCTTCCCCGACACCCTGACCAGCACCCGACCACTGTCGGCCCGGTAGTGGTACTCAGTGCCCAGGATGGGCATGTTCTTCATCAGGTCTTGGATGTACTTGGCCCTCCGGTCCGCGTCCTCGGCGGTGGGGAACACCTCGATGGCCAGCCCTCGGCCGACGTCGTACTTGTCGGCGTTCTTGTCCCCACCGGGCATGTCAGCGGACGCCCTTGACGTGTACCCATTGGGCCGTCCGAGCAGGTTGTTGGGGTCGGTGTCCTCGTCCTGCACAGCACCCGAGGTGAGGCCGATTTTCGCCGCCGACAGTTTGCCGAGCACCTGTTCGGCGGTGAGCGGTTCTGCGGGCGCCCGGGCTGGTGCGGGGGCAGCCGACATTGCGGTGGGCGCTGGCGGGGCGGCGGCCGGGGTGTCGGGTGTGTTGGTGCCGCAGCCGCCGGCGGCGAGCATGACAACGGCGGTGACGGCGATGATGCTGTGGCGAAGACGCATCGCACGATCCTCGGGCAGCGAGCCCACATGCGCGTGCCCTTGACCCACAGGTGAGCTGTCCGGTCGGCGACACAACCACTTCCCCACCTGACGAACGGCGATCAGCTTAACGCTCCCCGACGGTTGAATCCGGAGCATGCCGACCAGCTAACTGCCGCCCAAGCAGCAACGGGCAGCGGCAGAAGACACGGGATGGCAAGATAGCCGCAGCCCGCAGCAGAGAACGATGTGCGTCCATCCCTGCTGTGGGTGGTGCGGACGGCCGGAACGTTACGCCTGTTCGGCCTTGGCCAGTTCAGCGAGCTGATCGAAGGTACGGACGAGCTGGGCGCGCCGCTGTTCCTTGTGGTCGGGTGTGGGTTCCAGATCGTCGATGGCCGCTTCCCAGACGGTCAGGAACTTAGTCTTCCAGTCGGCGATGGTATCCAGGTCGGGCAGGTCGACCCCGATGTAGTTCTGCTGGGCAATGAGGTGGAGCAGTTCGAGGTTGCAGGGCACGGCGACGCCCCAGTATTCGTCGGGCTCGATTTTGACGGGGTCGCCGGACATCGCCTCGGCGACTTCGGTGATGAGTCGGTCGGTCAAGATCCCCAAATGGTCGGCTGCGGTGTCGCTGTCGAAGTTGCCGCTGCCCCAACCGCCCATTGGTCCTCCGCCTGTCGTGCCCACTTGTCCTATGAATTCAACCAGGTCGGTGTGACCTGTGGCAGCGGCGGAGTGGCACCCCCGCAGCGACTAATTCGTCTCCGGTCCTGGTCTCCGCCGGCGCCGGCGTTCGTCAGGCTCCGGCTCCCGCCTGAGGTGATCGTTTTGGAAATGCGCTGGTATCGGCGGTTCAACCTCTCCCTCGGCGTGGCGCGACATCGAGCGGCATGCCAACACTCCGATCGACTCGGACTCGACGCGTCGCCCGCGAACCAGATGGCTGCCGCGTTCACCGAACCGGCCCGAGCGATCTAACCGGTGCCCCCTGACGCGGCTCGGCGTGCCCACCGATCCGCCAACGCAACAGCGCCGTATTGCTCGCTCGACGGACCTGAGCGCGGCGCCGACGCGCTGTCGCACCGCCCGAACCGTGGGCAGGCCGAACCAGTGCTGGGTCGATCGGCGCGTAGGCGGAAGAATCCGCGTCAGGAACTCCGTCGTCTCGCTTCTGTGATCATGCTCTTCATGCGGGACGAGAATCTTGTGGGACTTTGGGACAGCAGTCCGTACGACTACGGTGCGATGGAGTCGAGCTGGGTCTGCCTTCGGCGGGACGGCACTGGCTGGACAGCGGTCGCCAACACTGGCAGCGCGGCGGTGAGCCAACTCACCTGGGATTGCCCCCGCGACGGCGAGGTCGAGCTGCGGTACAGCTGGACAGCCTCCGGGAGGTGGGCTGCCGGCGCACCGTTCATCCTCGCCGAAATCGACGAGCAGGGCCCGTACGACGAACTGGTGCGTACGCGATATTCGGTCGGCACCGAGACGCCGCCGATGGCGGATGCGCCAGTCACCGCCCTGCACCTGGACAAGGATGTCGAGTTCGTCCGCCGCCTCGCGCTCGTAAACCGGGAAACCGATCAGTCGGGCCCGGCAGCTACGTCGGCAGCCGAGGATTGAGCGGGACCGGTCAAGGGCTGACCGCCTACTGGGGCCATTGGTGCTCGTCAAGCAGCTAAGGCGGGGCTTGTGCTCTGGACCTGAGATCATGGTCGGTGCCCGGTACGGCCGAGGGTCAGCGCCACCACGGGAGGTCTACCGGCAACTCGGACTCCGACTCACCTACCAGCCTCAAACGCAAACGGTGCGCGCTGCAGTCGATCTCAGCGCACACCGTAGGTAGATCGTTTGTGTCCGAGGGGCGACGCGACCCATTGCCCCACCGCCAATGACGCTCATCGCGACGCTGAGGCTCACGCAAGTCTAGCGTTGGTGACTCCCCTGGCACAGCTGAGGAGGTCACCAAGCAAGGGCCTGATCAGGTGCTTGGGGAGCAGCGTTCCAGACGTTCGGAACCGCCGCCGACACCAGCACGGCCACCCACCCCGACGCGCCTACCGTGTCATACCGTGCCGAGTCCCCATCACCGACCAGCTGACGGTGTTTGCGGTCAGGTCGCGTCTCTGGCCCGGGTCATCGGGAAGGAGAGCTTGGGCAGGTCCGCGACAGCAAGCCGGTCGGCCCGCTCGCGCAGGTGCCGGGCGATCTGGTCGCTGGCCAGGGTGAAGCCGGCGGTGAAATCGGCGTCGAGGGAGATGCCGGTCGCGGCGACGTGATGGTCGGCCTGCTGGCGCAGCTCGCGGGCGAGCGCGTTACGCCAGCGGATCACCTCCTCGGTCAGGTGCGCCCGCTGAGCCGCCAACCGCCGCTGTGTCGCGGCCAGCTGCTCCTCGATCCGTTCGAGACGACCCAGCGTCTCATCGAGACGGTCGAGCTCCGGCAGGTCAGCCACGATCGCCTGCCCGAGCGCGGTCGGATCCACGCTCGGACCGCCGGGATGCAACGGCTCGACGGCGCTGGTCACCCGCGCCGTCCACTGCCCGCGACGAGCGTCACGCTGACGCGGGAGCGCCGCCACCGCGTCGCGTAGGGCCACCAGCACCGGCGTGGGCGAATCGGTCGGGCTTGCGGACGGAGCAGTCGTGGCCAGGACGCCGCGGCGGAGGTTGCGCTCCGGCGTCCCCTCGAGTTCCCTCGCCCGATGCGCCATCTGCTTGACGAACCCGGCGTGCGCGGCCCGGTAGCCGACCTGGTGTTCACCCTCGCCGGCCACCTGTGCGTGACCGATCCGCTCCGCCTCGAGCCGGAGGGCATCGGCGATGGTGGTGTCCGCATCGCCGATCTCGAAAGCCGGGTCCGGGCCGTGCAGCACCAATTCGCGCAGCGTGCCGAGCAGGCTCTTGGCGTGCTTGCAGCGATCCCGGGCGCTCGCCATCAGGTCCAACTCCGGCACGGCGTGCCAGACCGCCCAGGCTGCGGCGGTCGCGTCGTCGTCCGGCACCGGCGCGTGCCGGCGGATCATCTCGCGGATCTCGTACACCCGCTCGGGTATGCGCGTGTACCTCGCCGACTCCAATCGCCGCAGCAGAGCCAGCAGCTCGGCCCGGTTCTCCGGCTGGGCCGACGCAAGGTCCCCGATCAGCTCCCGCAGGTCGGACGGCCAGATGGCCGGTGGTACGCCCGGGCCTGGCCGGCGCAGCGGGTGACGTGATCCACGTCGAAATCGTTCCCACCAACCCATCGACCCAGCGTTGCACCCGCGCGGATCACACGCAATGCGTCCGGTACGGCCCTTTCGAGCGGAGCCGAGGCCGAGCCAAGCGTGATGAGTGCGGCACCGCTGCCCCTGGCACCCGGCATCGACCTCGCAACTGCCCAGCCATGCTGCTTGCTTTCTCAGGCAGCGTGGCGGCAGGCCTTGGAGATGTGCGCCGCGCCAAGCGCAATTGGGTGGTCTCGAAGGAGATCACCCACCCACCCCTGAGCTGTGGGTCGTTGGGAGAGACGCTGGGCGGCGGCGCCGAGGCCTAGCGCGACCGATCGTCCACAAATCCGAATGGCGGTCCAATTCACGGCCAGGAAGTGGCATGGGCGCAGGTCTGCCAGGTGGACATGGTCGAGAGTCAGCACGACACGCTGTCGCCGTACCGGAGCTGGCGTGAAGCACCGACCGCCGCCCGGGCTACCTCCGGGCTGGGGGCGGCCAGGGCTGCCTCGGCGATCTGGCGGCACTCGTCCAGTGTGTGCGCGGCCAGGGACTCGCGCACCGCCGGGATGCTGCGGGGCGCCATGGACAGACTGGTGATGCCGAGGCCGGCCAGGACCAGGGCGAAATCGGGATCCGCGGCGGACTCTCCACACACACCGACCGGCTTGCCCGCCTCGACGCCGGCTGCCGCGCAGGCGGCGAGGAGCGCGATCAGCGCGGGCTGCCACGGGTCGAGCAGGTCAGCGAGGTCGCCGCACATGCGGTCAGCGGCGAACGTGTACTGGCTGAGGTCGTTGGTGCCGACGCTGAGGAAGTCCACGTGGCGCAGCACCTGGCCGGCGCGCAGGGCAGCGGCCGGCACCTCGATCATCACGCCAGCGGTGGGCAGGCCGTACTCGCGGCAGGATTCGGTGAACGCGGCCGCCTCCGCCGCCGTGGCGACCATCGGCGCCATCACCCACACGTCGGCGTCCGTCGCCGCAGCCGCCGCCGCGATCGCGGCCAGCTGCGTGGTGAGCACGGTGGGTGCCTGCCGTGCGACCCGCAGACCGCGGACGCCCAGCGCGGGGTTGGGTTCATCGGCCAGACGCAGGAACGGCAGCGGCTTGTCGGCGCCGGCGTCGAGGGTGCGCACGACGACCTTGCGGCCGGGCAGCGCGGCGAAGACGTCGCGATACGCGGCGACCTGCTCTTCGTGCGACGGCGGGTCGCTGCGGTCGAGGTAGAGCAATTCGGTGCGGAACAGGCCGACGCCTTCAACCTCGCCGGTGAGGTCGCGGGCCGAGCCGATGTTGGCCAGTAGCGCGACGGGATGGCCGTCCCTGGTCCGCCCGGGGCCTTGGGAGCGGGCGCGGCGTTCGATCTCCGCGAGCCGGTCCGCGTTGACGGTGCGCACCGTCTCGGCGGAGACGCCGGCCACCACGATGCCGCTCGCGCCGTCGAGACTGACCAGCGCGCCGTCGGCCACGTCCAGGATGCCCGCGCAGCGGACCACGGCCGGGATGCCGAGGGTCCGGGCCAGGATCGCGGTGTGGCTGGTCGGCCCGCCCTCGGCCGTGACCAGGCCCAGGACCAGGCCCGGTTCGAGACCGGCGGTGTCGGCGGGCGCCAGGTCGCGGGCGATGAGCAGGTACGGATGGCCGGGGTTCGGCACGCCCGGCATCGGCAGCCCCAGGCACGCTGCGACGAGGCGGTCCCGCAGGTCGTCGAGGTCGCTGACCCGCTCGGCGAGGTACCCGCCCGCGGCTTCGAAGGCGGCCCGGTGCCCGGCGAGCACGTCGGTGATCGCGTGCGGCGCGTCCGCACCGCCGTCGATGGCGATGTCGGCCGCGTCGACGAGCGTCTCGTCCTGCGCCATCATGACCTGCGCGCGCAGGACCTCGGCGGCGGTCGCGTCCAGGGCGGTGTCGGCGCGACGGGTCAGGTCGGCGGCGACGGCGAGGACCGCTTCCCGCACGGCCGCCTTCTCGGCCCCGGGATCAACGGTCTCCGCCAACGGCGGCAGGGCCGGCGGCGGGGCCAGCCGGTAGATCGGCCCCGCCGCACCACCGGGGCTGGCCCCGACTCCCCGAAGTTCACGCATCGACGGCGTCCAGATCACGTTCGAGGAGGTCGGCCAGGGTGTCGACGGCGGCCTGCGCGCCGTCGCCGTCGGCTTCCAGGGTGACCTCGGTGCCCTTCTTGGCGCCGAGCGACAGCACGGCGAGCATGCTGCGGGCCGGCACGGGTTTTTTGTCGCCGCTGCGGATGGTGACCAGCACCGGCTGCTTCGCAGCTTCGGCGACGAACAGCGCCGCCGGGCGGGCGTGCAGCCCGCTGGCGGAGCCGACGAGGACTGTTCTGGTGGGCAACGGATCCTCCTACGGTTCGATCGTCACCTTGATCGCTTCACCGCGCGCCACGATGCCGAAGGCGTCGAGGGCGCGGTCGAGCGGCAGGCGGTGGGTGATGAGATCGGCGACCGGCACGGAGCCGTTGGCGATGAGTCGCAGCGCCTCCTTGTTGTGCTCCGGGCTGGAGCCGTTGGCACCGACGATGGTCAGTTCGCGGTAGTGCAAGAGGTTGGAATCCAGGGAGATGACCGGCTTGTCCTTCGGCAGGCCGCCGAAGAAGCTGATCCGGCCCTGCCGCGCGGTCATCTGCACCGCCTGCTCCTGGGCGGCGCCAGCGGCCGTGGCGGTGATGACGACGTCGGCACCCCGGCCCTCGGTGAGCTTGAGCACCTCGTCGACGACGTCGGTCTCGGCGCCGCAGATCGCCGCGTCCGGCTGCACCAGGTTGGCGGCCAGGTCGAGGCGTTCGCGGTTGAGGTCGACGAGGAACACCCGGGCCGCGCCGCGCGCCCGGGCCAGGCGGACATGCAGGCAGCCGATCGGCCCGGAGCCCACGACGACCACGTCGTCGCCCTCGCCCACACCGGCGAGGTTCTGGCCGTTGAGGACGCAGGCGAGGGGCTCGGCGACGGACGCCTCGGCGAAGCTGAGTCCCTCGGGGATCCGGTTGAGCCCGTCGACGGCGAGGACGTTGTGCGGCACGACCAGGTATTCGGCGAACCCACCGTCGAAGTGGTAACCCATCGACACCTGGTTGGGGCACACGGTCATCCGACCGCGCCGGCACTCGGCGCACGTGCCGCACGGGATGGCGGCGATGACCTGGACCCGGTCCCCCGGCCGCCAGCCTGTGACGTCGTCACCGACCTCGGTGATCTCGCCGGCGATCTCGTGGCCCATGACGCGCGGCGGTGCGATGTGGTGGTGGCCGAAGCGGGAGATCTTCACGTCGGTGCCGCAGGTGGAGCATGCCCGGACGCGGATCTTCACGTCGGTGGGGCCCGGCGTGGGCTCGGGCGCATCCTCGATGCGGACGTCACCGGGTGCGTGGAATCGGACAACCTTCACGATGGGTTCCCCTCAAGGATAGTGATCACGTCATCGGCGCTCGTCGACTCTCGTAGCCGCTGCGCCTGCGCCGGGTCCATCAGCACCGTGGCGAGCTGGGCGAGGATGTCCACGTGCCCGTCGCCGACCGCGGCGATGGCGACGCAGACCCGCACGTCGAAGCCGTCCCAGTCGACGCCGTCCGGGAAGCGCAGCACCGCGAGGGCGTCGCGCTGGACCGATTCCTTGCTGTTCAGCGTGCCGTGCGGTATGGCGACGCCCTCCCCGATGTACGTGGAGACGCTCTGCTCGCGGGCGAGCATCGCGTCCACGTACGCCGGGGCGACCGCGCCGACCTCGACGAGTACGGCGCCGCAGCGGGTAATCGCCTCATCCCGCGATCCGGCCCGCTCGTCGAGCCGGATCGCGTCACGGGCCAGCAGCTCAGCCACTGAGCTCACCACCGCGCTGCACCGCGTTCACGACCCTGGTGACGGCCGGGTCGCCGATGAACACCTGGATCGGCACGATCACTGTGTCGGGCGCGCTGACACGGGCCCGGGCGGCGAGCCCCTGGTGGCAGATGACCACGTCTGCGTCCGCCGGGATCGAGTTGACCGGCGTGTGCTCGACGGTGACAGCGTTCTTCGCCAGTTGCCTGCGAAGTTGGCTGGCCAGCATCACGCTGCTGCCCATGCCGGCGTCGCAGGCGACAACGACCTTCTTGATCTCGGTGCCGTTGATGGTGGACATGATGTTCAGACCTCCTGCTTCGCCGACTTGTCGAGGGTCTCGTCAGGGTCAACAGCCCCTTCCTGCTCTGGGCGGACAGCCCTCTCCTCGTCAGGGCCGACGGCGTCCGCGACGGGCTCGCCGCGTCCGAAGCCGAGCAGGGCCGAGGCGACCGCGAAGGTGACGGCGGCGGCGATCACGACGCCGAGAATGACGCCGAAGTGGCCGCCCTTGGGGGTGACCGCGAGGTAGGCGAAGATGCTGCCCGGCGAGGGGGTGGCGACCAGGCCCGCGCCGGTGATCACGAAGGTGCCGACGCCGGCCGCGCCCCCGGCGATCATGGCGAGGATCAGCTTCGGCTTCATCAGCACGTACGGGAAGTAGATCTCGTGGATGCCGCCGAGGAACTGCACGATGATCGCTGCAGGGGCGCTGGGGCGCAGCGCGCGGGGGCCGAAGACCATGAAGGCGAGCAGCAGACCGAGGCCGGGGCCGGGGTTCGACTCGATCATGAACAGGATCGACTTGCCCTTGTCGGCCGCCTCGGCGATGCCGAGCGGGCCGAACACGCCGTGGTTGATGGCGTTGTTGAGGAAGAGCACCTTGGCGGGTTCGACGAGCACCGAGGTCAGCGGCAGCAGGTCCTTGCCGACGAGCCAGTCGACGCCCGAGCCGGCCTGCTTGGTGAGCCACTCGACCACCGGTCCGATGCCGTAGACACCACCGATGGCCATCGCGGCGCCGATGATGCCGGCGCTGAAGTTGTCGACCAGCATCTCGAAGCCGGGACGGATCTTGTTTTCGATCAGGCCGTCGAAGAGCTTGAGGACATAGGCCGTGAGCGGCCCAATGATCATCGCGCCGAGGATCATCGGCACATCCGCGCCGACGACGAGGCCCATGGTCGCCACCGCGCCCACGACGGCACCGCGCTGGCCGTGGACCAGCCGGCCGCCGGTGTAGCCGATGAGCACCGGTAGCAGGATGCTGATCATCGGGCCGACCAGTTCGGCCAGGGTCGCGTTGGGGATCCAGCCGGTCGGGATGAACAGTGCGGTGATCAGGCCCCAGGCGATGAACGCGCCGATGTTGGGCATGACCATCGCGGCCAGGTAGCCGCCGAGGCGTTGCACTGTGGCTCTGAGGCCCTGGCCCTTTACCTCTGGTGTGTAGGAAGAGGAGGTCACGGGGGTATCTCCTTCATCGAGGGGCGGTCCAGACGGCCGCGGGGGAAGAAGCTCGTCCGGCTAGGGGTGGATGGTGACGTCGTGGCGGAACAGGTCCGCGGGGCCGGGCATCCGGCTGCCGGGCAGGCTCACCGCGGCGGCGCCCCAGGCCAGGCCCTCAGCGAGGGCGGCGGCACCCCGCGCGCCCGCGGCGAGGAACCCGGCGAGCAGCGCATCGCCGGCACCGACGGTGCTGCGGGGCCGGGCCACCGGACACGTGCCGGCGCGGACCCCTTCGGCGTTGACCAGGACAGCGCCGTCAGCGCCGAGGCTGGCCAGGACGGTGTCGGCTCCCAACGCCCGCAGGCACTGAGCAGCATCGACCACATCGTCGAGGTCCGTCAGCGGGGTGCCGACCACTTCGGCCAGTTCGTCGCGGTTGGGCTTGAGCAGGGTCGCCCCGGCCAGGGCGGCCTCGCGCAGGGCAGGACCGCTGGTGTCGACGGCGACCCTGACGCTGGCGGCGCGCAGCTTCCGGCACAACTGAGCGTAAGCGTCGGCGGGCAGACCGGGCGGGACGCTGCCGCACAGCACGACCCAGTCGGCATCGCCGGCGTGGGCGAGCACACCGTCGATCACCTTGTCGAACTCGGCGCGGCACATGGCCGGGCCAGGCTCGTTGATCTTGGTGACCGTGCCGTCGGGCTCGGCCAGGGTGATGTTGGAACGGGTCCTTCCCGAGATCGACACGGCGAGGACCTCCACACCCTCTGCCTTGAGCAGGCGGATGAGCTGGCTGCCCTCGTCACCGCCGGACGGCAACACTGCTACCGACGGCACCCCGTTGGCCAGCAGGGCACGGGATACGTTGACGCCCTTGCCGCCGGGGTCAAGGTGGGCCGTGGCAGCCCGGATGACCTCGCCCCGGGTGAGCGAGTCGACCTCCACGGCCCGGTCGAGGCTGGGGTTGAGGGTGACGGTGACGATCATGCCCGGCCCGCTCTCATGCGCGTACCACCCGAACGCCCGCGGACTCGAGGTCACCGACCAGGTCGACGTCGGCACGGCTGTCGGTGATGAGCAGGTCGAGGTCGGCCAGTTCAGCGAACCGGGCCAGATAGTCGTTGCCGAGCTTGGTGTGATCGGCGACCAGCACCGTGCGGCGGGCCGCACGGACCATCGCCCGCTTCACGGCCGCCTCAGCTGGGTCCGGGGTGGTCAGCCCACGCTCGACCGAGATGCCGTTGGTCCCAATGAACGCGACGTCGACGTAGAGGTCCGCCAACGGCGACAGCGCCCAGTCATCGACGGTCGCGAGAGTCTTCCCGCGGACCCGTCCACCCAACAGCAGGACGTTGAGGTTGGCATAGGTACCGAGGGTCGTGGCGATGACCGGCGAGTTGACCACGACGGTCAACTCTCGGTCGACCGGCAGCAGCTGGGCCAGCCGGGCGGTGGTGGTGCCGGCGTCGAGAATGATCGCGCCCTCCTCGGGCACCTCGCTCAAGGCGAGCTTGGCGATGCGCTCCTTCTCCTCGATGAGCACCGCGTCACGCGCCGCCAGCGCGGGCTCGAACCCGAGCCGCTCGACCGGGATCGCTCCACCATGGACCCGGCGCAGCACTCCGGCACGCTCCAGGATGGTGAGATCGCGCCGGATGGTCTCCGAGGTCACGTTGAGCTGGTCGGCCAGGCCAGCCACCTCGACCCGGCCCACGTCCCGGGCGATGCGAAGGATTTCCCGCTGTCGTTCTTCGGCGTACATGCTGTTGTTTCACCGCCGTTTCGTTTTGCTTGTGCTTTGTTTACGCCCGGTTATAGGAGAAGTCAAGAGATGGGCCACAGGAAGCCACACATGAGATGTCACGTCCACAGGTACAGCGCCGCGGTCGTGAGGACAGGCCGCCGGGCACGCGGTGACGAGGGCTCTCACGCCTACCGGACTGGCGACCAGGGCGCAGTCCTTGACCCCACGCCCGACCAGCCGCTCACGTCGCCAAGAGCCAACGTGAAGGCCACCCAACCGATCTGTGGTGTGGTCGGCTGGAGCGGTCTCTCATGCCCGCAGCGCCTTCGACGCGGTAGCGCTCGGCCCAGCGTTTCGCGGTAGTCGGGCTGACCTGGAACCGTTCCGCGACCCGGCGCAGCGGCCACTCGTCGTCGACGACGCAGCGGGCCAGGCGCAGTCTGCCGCGTTGGGTCAGGGGTGCATTAGCGTGGGTGACGAGGACCTCCCGGGTGATGCGGAACCTTCGACAAGCTCCACCTCACCCGGAGGTCCTCACCCATTTCAAGATCTACGCCCTGTCACCAACGTCCATGGGCAGAACACCTAGCCGCGTTGGGAGCTACGACGTGCGACCACTTCGGACCCCACTGGGAGGTCACGCCGCACCGCTCGACCTCATCACCGCAGGTCAGAGTCCTCGTCCCTGTCCGACGCCGGTGAGCACTTCGGGCGTGGTGAACGCTTCGCCAACCTGCACCCAGGTGCAAGACCGAGCCAACTAACGGGTCCTCCGCAGTGACCTGTGCACACTCCCCGGCCGGGCGACATATCGCGCCGTCGACTGCTGTGCAGGACTGCGGAGCACTCCGCGGGAAACAGGACGCCGCACCGTCGGCCCAATAACTGGTCCCACCCGTTCGACCGGGGCTGGTAGCGTGCGCCGATCATGAAGATCATGGGGGAAACATCGATGAACCGAACTGGACTCGTCCTGACTGGCCTGGCCCTTGCGGCGGCGATCGCGGTGTCCGGCTGCGATCCGCAGCCCGAATCTGAGGGCACAGCAACCTCGCCGTCCCCGGCGGCCTCGAGCGTCGCCCCGACCAGCGGTGCGGCCACCACCGCGACCAGCACCGCGGCCAACGACGCGGCCACAGTGAAGGCCTGCGCCGACATCAAGAAGGACATCAAGGACAACGCGGCTAAGGTCACCAAGGCCGAGAAGATCGGCCCGCCAGCCGGGCACTTCGCGGTCAGTGCCCAGTGGGCCGCCGGCTCGGTCGCGATCCTGGCGCACTCGATCGGTGTCAACGAGGCAGTCACCGCCGCCTCCGAAAAAATCCAGAACGAGATGATGGGCCTGAGCGACGCGTACAACAAGTCCGCCGACGCCAAGCCCAGCAAGAAGGCCCTGGAAGCCGCCATCAAGGAGCTGGACACCGCCTGCTCGGCCGCCTGACCGGGTTCGACCACGCAATCGGCGGTGACCCTCACCCGGACGGTCACCGCCGATTCGCATGTCCGTGCGGCCTGCGGCACCTGGGTCAGCGGCCTCTGAGCAACCCACGGTCAGCCTGCGCGACGCCCAGCACCTACCGCGAAGAGCAACGCGATGTTCCCGGCAAGCCGCACATCCCACCTCCAACTTGAGGTTGATCTTGGACCGGTCTCACCAGTTGCACCCTTTCATCGCCTTAGCTGTAGACGACTCCAGCTTTGGACGCACTGGTCGACGTGGGAGGCTGCCTGGGTGCCCTGGCAAGCTGCGACTCCACCTCGCCCGCCGTCGATCCCGGTCGGCCTGGTACCGGTCGACCGCTCGCACCGGGCGGTGCTAGGCAATCTTGGTCAGCTGTATCGACATGACCTGTCAGAGGCCTACGGTCATCTCCCCAACGACGATGGCACGTTCAACGATCGACCGCTCGACCGGTTCCTCGCCGGCGTCGACCCGCAGCGCCACGCCTGGTTGATCACTGCGGCCGGCCGGACAGCCGGCTTTGTGATGACGACCCCGACCGAGGGCGGTGGTATGTCCATCGCCAGCTTCTTCGTTGTCCGTGCGCTGCGCCGCACTGGCGTCGGTCGCGCCGCTGCCGTTCAAATCATCTCCCTGTTCCCAGGCAGGTGGCGAATCGGCTTCCAGCGTTACAACCCCGGCGTCGAAGCGTTCTGGTCGAAGGTCGCGACCCAAGTTCGCGGGAGCGCATGGGAAATCCACGACGGGCCTACTCCCGAGACACGGCCCCCCGATACCTTCATCAGCTTCACCACCTCCGGGTAGTCCAGGTCGCCTCAGCACACGAGGGGCTACGCCCGGCCACACATGGGTCCGCACTCGAGAACCTCAGGCAGCTAGCAATACTCGAATCCTCGGATCAGATACACGAATCTCGGCATGAACGATCGCCTTCTTAAATCCCCCTTTCAGCGCCGCGTATCTGCGCGGTGGTATGTGGTGACGTCACCAGGACGCTTTGCGCACGCCGGGTAGCTCGCCACGCAGCGCCAGCTCGCGGAAGCGCAACCGGGACAACCCGAACCGGGTCAGCACCCCGCGCGGGCGCCCGTCGATCTGATCGCGCGAGCGCAGCCGGACCGGGCTGGAATCCCGCGGCAGCCGGCTGAGCCGGCGCACCGCCTCGGCGCGTACCCCCGGGCTGGTATCCGGATGGGTGACCAGCCGCTTCAGCTCCGCCCGCCCCTCGGCGTGCCGGGCTACCAGTTCCTCGCGGCGGGCCTGCCGATTGACCAGGCTTTTCTTGGCCATCAGCGGGCCTCTCGGAACTCGACGTGCCGGCGGACGACCGGGTCGTACTTACGCAGGACCAGCCGGTCCGGGTCGTTGCGGCGGTTTTTCCGGGTGACGTACGTGTAACCGGTGTCGGCGGTGCTGCGCAGGCGCACGATCGGGCGCACATCGGTCTGACGGGCCATCAGAGCTTCACCCCCCGGGCACGCAGCTCGGCGACGACCTTCTCGATGCCCTTGCGGTCCACGGTCTTCAGCGCCTTCGTCGTCAGCTTGAGGCTGACCCATCGCCGTTGCGACGGCAGCCAGTAGCGGTGGTTCTGCAAATTCGGGTTCCACCGGCGGCGGGTGCGCCGGTGGGAGTGGGACACGGCGTTGCCGAAGCTCGGCTTCGCGCCGGTGACGTCACAACGTCGGGACACAGTGAACGCTCCTTCGCTCAGGTTGACGATAACGACAACCGTTTTCAGTTCTACATCATCCGTTCGGCCAGACCCACTCCGGGTCGTCGCCAACGACCTCAGTCGGGTCCGTCGCGCCCCTCGGGCCGCCATTCGCCTCGCCAGCTCTCGTGTGCTTAGAATGACAATCGTTTTCAGTAAGCGTCGAGAGGAGTGCGATGTCGTCGTCACCACAGGCCCCGACCCACGTCGTGACAACGGACGCGGATACCCGCCCCTCGTTGACGGTGCTGTCCGGGTTCTGGCCAGCGGCGACCTTCGCCGTCGCCCGGGCGCTGCTCGCCGCCGACGAGTCGCTGCTGCTGGTGCGCCACGACCTCACCGGGATCCGCGACGGCGTCGTGCGCCGGGTGGTGCGCTCCAGCGCAGGCATCATCGAGGACGAGCAGGTCGACCTGAGGCACGGCTGCATCTCGTGCACCCTGCGCGAAGACGTGCTGCCCACTCTCGTCCGACTCGCCCGCAACCATCGCGGTCGAGACCTGGTGCTGATGCTGCCCGAAGTGGTGGAACCGGAGGCGGTCGCCGCCGCCTGCGCACACTGCCTCGTCGACGGCGCACCGATCACCGCGCTCATCCGCGTCGACTCCTACGTCACCGTCCTCGACGCCGAACACCTGCTCGACGGCCTCGCCAGCACCGACGACCTCACCGCACTCGGCATCCAGGCCGCCGAGGACGACGACCGCGCGCTCGCCGACGTCGTGGTCCGCCAGATCGAGTACGCCGACACCCTGCTGCTGTGGGGGCAGTCCCGAGAAGGAGCCTTCGACACCAGCCGGTTGTCGGTCCTGCTGCAGCGGATGGCGCCGTGGGCGGTGCACATCCGCGTCGACGGCGACCTCGTCGACGCCAGCACGCTGACCCGCCAGCTGCGCCACACCCATCGGCACCGGCCGGAGACCCCCGGGCTGCTCGCCCGCGGCCTGCAGGGCTACACGCTGGGCACACACGAGCCAGAATCCGACTGCGGTGTGGTCTCCGCCGTCTTCCGCGCCCGCCGCCCGTTCCACCCGCAACGCCTGCACGACGTCCTGGAGCAGGTCAACGCCGAGATGATCCGCTCCCGGGGTCACCTCTGGTTGGCCAGCCAACCTGACACCGTGGTGGCCTGGGAGTTCGCCGGCGGCGGTCTGGCCCTCGGCTCGCTCGGACACTGGCTGGTGAGCCTGCCCGAGGACCGCTGGGAACACGTCGAAGACCAACGCCGCCTCGCCGCCGCCCTGGAGTGGGACCCCTACTACGGCGACCGCCACCAGCACCTGGTCTTCATCGGCCTCGACGTCGACCCCGTCGAACTGCACCGCACGCTCGCCCGCTGCCTGCTCACCGACGCCGAACTCGCCGACGGCGAAGGAGCCTGGCGCACCTGTCACGACCCGTTCGCCGGCTGCTTCCCCCTTCACACGGAGGATCTGGCCGACACCGACACCGACACCGAAGGAGCGCAACCCGAATGAAGCCCGGCATCCACCCGGACTACCGACCCGTCATCTACCGCGACAAGAGCGCCGACTTCGCCTTCCTCACCCGCTCCACCGCCACCAGCGACCAACGCATCGATTGGACCGACGGCAACATTTACCCCGTCATCGACGTCCAGATCTCCTCCGCCAGTCACCCCTTCTGGACCGGCAAGCAACGCCTACTCGACACCGCAGGCCGAGTCGAGAAGTACCGCCAGAAGTACGCCCGCCGCGGACCGCGGAGCACGTAACCATCGGGGTGCCGGTCGGCTGGACCGACCGGCACCGCAGCTGGTGGGGGCCCGCCCGGCACGACCGGGTTTGGCACCTGACAGTCGCCCGCGAGCTGGTTGCCCCGGGGACCGGCTCGCGGTTGACCGTCAGCGGCGGAAGGCCCTCGCCATCACCCCGGTCGCGCCGCTGCGCTGACATCCCCGCCCAGACAGCCCTGCGGGAGACGCTCGGCGCTCGAACACCTCGACCTTCATGTTCGAGCGCCCACCGCTGGTCATCAACAACCCCCTCGTTCTTAGAGAACGCCAAGCCTGGGGTGGTACCGCCACCACCGTCGAGCGCCCGCTGGGGCACGTGTCCGCGTGCTGTCTCGTCGCCGACGTGACCGGCGGCCAGGAGGCGCTGCGGCCGGTTTCGCAGGGGTAACCTGGCTCCCGATTCCGCCCTACCAGGTGACATCGTCCGAGGTCGGGTTGGTTGACTTGGTCAGACCTGAACCGGGTCGACATGGTCGTGTTCGTGCAGGTCACCCAGGTCCCAGGTGGGGAACGGGTCGGACAACGCCCGCCAGGCATCCTCTCCGGCGGCGATCTCGGTGTCGGTGAGCAGGCAGGCGTTCAGGGCGGCTCGCAGGCCCTGACCGTCCAGGTCGATACCGATGAGGACGAGTTCCTGCTGCCTGTCCCCGAAGACCGGATGCCAGCGAGACTCCAGCTCGATCCGCTCGTCGGGATCCTCGGGCCACTCGCCGGAGACCACGACGGGCACGCCGACCGGATCGCACCGGCCCGAAGGGCCGGCCTGCGACCACAGTGCCTGCACGTCCGGGCGGCTGGCCAGCCACAGGAATCCCTTCGACCGCACCACACCGAACACCTCCAGCCCGCCGGCCAGCAGGTCCCACAGTCGCTGCGGGTGCATAGGCCGATGGTCGCGGAAAACGATGCTGGAGATGCCGTACTCCTCGGTTTCCGGCACGTGTCCGCCGTTGAGCTCGGCGACCCAGCCGGGTGCCGTCTCGGCCCGCTCCAGGTCGAACCGGCCCGTGTGCAGGACCTCTGCCGGGGCCACCCGGCCGTGCACGGCACGGACCTGTCGGGCGGCCGGATTCAGGCGGGTCAGCAGTGCCTCGACCACCGCCAGATCCTCTGGGGCGACCATGTCGGTCTTGTTGACCACCAGGACGTCGGAGAACTCGATCTGGTCGACGAGCAGGTCGGAGATGCTCCGGTCGTCTCCCTGGTACGCGGCCAGCCCACGCGCCTCGAGGGTCTCCCCCGCTTCGATGTGGGCCAGCAGGCCCGCCGCGTCGACCACCGTCACGGTGGTGTCCAGCCGAGCCAGGTCATCGAGGATCTGCTCGTCCTCCACGCCGAAGGCGAACGTCGCGGCCACCGGCATCGGCTCGGAGATGCCGCTGGACTCGATCAGCAGGTAGTCGAAGCTGCCCCGCCGGGCCAACCGGGTCACCTCGTCGAGCAGATCGTCGCGCAAGGTGCAGCAGATACAGCCGTTGGTCAGCTCGACCAGCCGCTCCTCCGTCCGCGACAATGCCCCGCCGTCACGCACCAACGCGGCGTCAATGTTGATCTCGCTCATGTCGTTGACGATCACCGCCACCCGCAGCCCGTCACGGTTGGCCAGCACGTGGTTGAGCAGGCTGGTCTTGCCCGCACCGAGAAACCCGGACAGCACTGTCACCGGTAGCCGGCCCGTCACGGCTGATCCACTACCTGGCGTCCCTTGTACAGGCCGCAGTGCGCACAGGCACGGTGCGGCACCGCCATCTCCTTACGCGGACACGGGCAGGGCGTCAACTGCGGCACACTTGCCTTCCACTGTGCGCGACGGTGGCGGGTGTTGGACCGGGACATCTTGCGCTTGGGCACGGCCATGAAGGGTCTCCTCACAAGGGGGGTCGCCTAGATGCTAATGGTTCCCATTTTCGACTAGGAGCGCGGGTGCCTGAGGGCTCACCCATGATCTTCTGGCTGGACACGCCGGCCCGAGACCCGGTGGACCGGCTAGAGGCGGCGGGGTCGCACCCGACGTAAACAGGGCCACCGATCGGGCAGCACAACTGTTGCTGACTGCACCCAGGCACGCCGTGCGGACACCGAAGACCGCGAGGCAACCGGGGTTACCACCCTCCGCTGCGGACTCGCCTGACGGGTGAGCGGCCTCATGAGCGGGGTAGGCGCGAGAGCGCGTGACGTTGGCGCAAGGGCTCTGGCCGGTCAGGTTAAAGCTGGCCGGGCGCCAGGATGGGGCGCAGCGCCGGCCAAATCCGCCTTGACAGAAGTACTCCTCCTGCGACGGATATCGACGATGATAACGAGTTACAGGGAAGGCGAGAGGGGTGCGCCATCGTCGAGGCGCTCGGCCCTCATAAGACCGACCAGGGCCGGACCCTTCCTGACTCTCCGCTCTGACCTCGATCGCTCAGCGAACGCATTCGGCACACGTACCGAAGATTTCCAAGGTGTGGCCGACGTCGACGAACCCGTGCTGGGCGGCAACCTGGTCGGCCCACCGTTCCACGGCCGGACCGGCCACCTCGACCGTGCGCCCGCAGTCTCGGCAGACCAGGTGGTGGTGTTTGCTCTGGCTGCACCGGCGGAAGAGTTGTTCGCCGCCCGGCAGTCGAGTCGAATCGATCTCACCGGCATCCACCAGCAGCTGCAACGTCCGATAGACGGTGGTCAGGCCGACGCCCGCCTTGCGCGCCAGCAGCATCTGGTGCAGTTGCTGCGCCGAGTGGAAGCCCTCCACCTCGCGCAACAGCGCCAGCACCTCTGCCCGCTGCCGGGTATTCCGGGTCACATTCGGCATCGCCTGGTTCACCCTGGCCGCCATCCTCCCGTTATTTCGGGCGCCGCCGGCCTACCGCCTCCGACACATCGCCTCGCTGCCCGTCGGACCATTATGCGTCGTCGCGCATGTACGCCACCGCACCATCTCCCGACCCCACCTCTTTGCCCTTGCGGGGGCAGTGCGGATCAGCCCGTGGCGGGAGGAGCGCGACCCACCGGGTGCGGTAATGAAAACCGAACGAGACGGATGTCCACCCGTCGACTTTCAGGATCGGGCGTCCTCGTGTCGGTGGCGTGACTACGTTGACAACCTGATCAAGTCGACCTGATCACGGCGGGACGCTTCCTCCTAGCCGGTACACCAGTCAGGACGGTTCATAGGCCAGATTGGGTCGCAGCCACCGCTCGACGTCGGCGACGCTGGTGGCGCGGCGGGCGGCGTAGTCTTCGATCTGGTCCCTGCCGATGCGGCCCACTGTGAAGTATTTCGCCGCCGGGTTGGCGAAGATCAGTCCACTGACGCTGGCTGCCGGCGTCATCGCGAAGGACTCCGTCAGGCCGATGCCCAGCTCGGCGGCCTTCAGCAGGTCGAACAGTTCCCGCTTCTCGCTGTGGTCCGGGCTGGCGGGATAGCCGAGCGCCGGTCGGATGCCCCGGAAGCGTTCGGCGTGCAGGTCGGCGAGGTCCGGCATGGCATCTGGTTCGAACCAGTCGCGGCGGGCCTTCAGGTGGATGTACTCGGCGAAGGCTTCGGCGAGCCTGTCGGCCAGCGCCTTGACCATGATCGCGCGGTAGTCGTCGTGCTGAGCCTCGTAGTGCGCGGCCAAGGCGTCGGCGCCGTGGATGGTCACGGCGAAGCCACCCAGGTGGTCACCGTCGGGGGCCACGTAGTCGGCCAGGCAGCGGTTGTCGCGGCCGGCCGGTTTGACCGTCTGCTGGCGTAGCATCGGCAGGCGCATCCCGTCGCCGAGGACGATGTCGTCGCCCTCGGAGTGCGCGGGCCAGAAGCCGTAGACGCCTCGGGCCTGGAAGGAGTCGTCCTTCGTGATCTTGTCCAACAGGGTGTTGGCGTCGTCGTAGAGCTCGCGGGCGACCGGCTGATCCAAGATCGCCGGGAACTTGCCCTTGAGTTCCCAGGCCAGAAAAAGGAACTGCCAGTCGATCATCTCGCGCAGCTCGGGAAGGGTGGGCTGGACCGTCCGCCGGCCGGTGAAGTCCGGGGTCGGCAGGTCGCTGAAGTCGACCTTCTCGCGATTGGCGCGAGCCTCAGCCAAGCCGAGCATCGGCTGGGAGCGCCGGTTGGCATGCGCCTCGCGCAACTGCTCCTGCTCGACGCGGTTGGCGCGGTCCAGCTCGCGCGCCCGGCCATCGTCGAGTAGGTCGGACACCACGCCGACGACCCGGGACGCGTCGAGCACGTGCACGGTTGTGCCGTCGTACGAGGGGGCGATGCGGACGGCGGTGTGTTGACGCGATGTCGTGGCCCCGCCGATCAGCAGGGGCACCTTGAGGCCGCGGCGCTGCATCTCGGCGCCGACGGTGACCATCTCGTCGAGCGATGGCGTGATCAGGCCGGACAGACCGATGGCGTCAGCGCCCTCGGCGACGGCCGTGTCCAGAATCCGGCCAGCCGGAACCATCACGCCCAGGTCGATGACCTCGTAGCTGTTGCAGCCCAGGACCACGCCGACGATGTTCTTGCCGATGTCGTGCACATCGCCCTTCACCGTCGCCAGCACGACCTTGCCCTGCCCGCGGCCCGGGTCGATCCGGCCCTCCAGGCGGGCCTGCTCCTTCTCGGCTTCCATGAACGGTTCGAGGTAGGCGACCGAGCGCTTCATCACCCGGGCGCTCTTGACCACCTGCGGCAGGAACATCTTGCCGGCGCCGAACAGGTCACCGACGATCTTCATTCCGTTCATCAGCGGACCCTCGATGACATCGAGGGGTCGGACGAGGCCCTGCCGGGCCTCCTCCGTGTCCTGTTCGATGAAGTCGACGATGCCGTGGACCAGCGCGTACGACAGCCGCTCGGTCACCGGCGCCTCGCGCCAGGCCAGGTCAACCGCACGCTTCGTGCCGGAACCGGTAACGGTCGACGCGAAGGTGACCAGGCGGTCGGTGGCGTCCGGGCGCCGGTCGAAGATCACGTCCTCGACGAGTTCGAGGAGGTCGGCGGGGATATCGGCGTACACGGCGAGCTGGCCGGCGTTGACGATGCCCATGTCCAGCCCGGCGCGGACAGCGTGCAACAGGAACGCGGAGTGCATGGCTTCGCGAACCACGTCGTTGCCGCGGAAGGAGAATGACAGGTTGGAGATGCCGCCGCTGGTGCGGGCACCCGGGCAGCGCGCCTTGATCAGCGGGAGGGAGTCGATGAACGCCTTCGCGTATCCGTTGTGCTCGGCGATGCCGGTGGCGACCGCGAGGACGTTCGGGTCGAAGATGATGTCCTCCGGCGCGAACCCGGCCTGCTCGACGAGCAGATCGTAGGCCCGGCCGCAGATCGACACCTTGCGTTCGGTGGTGTCGGCCTGGCCGCGTTCGTCGAAGGCCATCACCACCACGCCGGCGCCGTAATCGCGGATCCGGCGGGCCTGAGCCAGGAATGACTCCGTGCCCTCCTTGAGGCTGATCGAGTTGACCACGCCCTTGCCCTGCACGCACTTGAGGCCGGCTTCGAGGACCGTCCACTTCGAGCTATCGATCATCACTGGGATCCGGGCGACCTCCGGCTCGGTGGCGATGAGGTTGAGGAAGGTCGTCATGGCACGCTCGCTGTCGAGCAGGTCCGCGTCCATGTTGACGTCGAGCAGGTTGGCACCGCCGCGGACCTGCTCCAGGGCCACGTCGACCGCGCCCTGATAGTTGTCCGACTCGATGAGCCGGCGGAACTTGGCCGAGCCGGTGACATTGGTGCGCTCACCGATCATCACGAATCCGGTGTCGGGTCCGATCGCGAACGGCTCCAACCCACTGAACCGGGTGGTTTCCGGCAGGGCGGCAACCGTCCGTGGCGGTGTGCCGGCCACGGCGGCGACGATCCGGGCGATGTGGTCCGGTGAGGTGCCGCAGCAGCCGCCGGCGATGTTGAGCAAGCCGGACGCGGCAAACTCGCCGAGCAGGCCGGCGGTCTCCTCCGGCGTCTGGTCGTAGCCGCCGAAAGCGTTCGGCAGACCGGCGTTGGGGTGACACGCCACGTAGGTTCCGGCGATCTTGGAAAGCTCCTCGACATGCGGGCGCATCTCGGCCGCGCCCAGCGAGCAGTTCACGCCGACGACCAGCGGATCGGCCCGCTCTATCGAGCGCCAGAAAGCCTCCACGGTCTGCCCCGACAGGGTCCGGCCGCTGAGGTCGACAATGGTCACGGAGATCCACAACGGCAGCTGCGGCGCGACCTCACGGGCCGCGGCGATTGCGGCCTTCGCGTTCAACGTGTCGAAGATCGTCTCGATCAAAAGCAGGTCGACACCGCCCTCGGCCAGGGCCGAGATCTGCTCCGCGTACGCCGCGCGCACTCCGTCGAAGTCGACGGCGCGATACGCCGGGTCGTCGACCCGCGGCGACAGCGACAGCGTCACGTTCAGCGGCCCGACCGAGCCGGCCACGAACCGGCCACCGAACTCGTCCGCCGCCTGCCGGGCCAGCCGCGCACCCTGAACGTTCATCTCACGAACCAGTGACTGGAGCCCGTAGTCGGCCTGGCCGATGCTCGTCGCCGTGAAAGTATTGGTGGTGGTGATGTCGGCGCCGGCGGCCAGATACCGCCGGTGTACGTCCAGAATGACGTCTGGCCGGGTGAGGTTGAGCAGGTCGGGATCACCGCTGACGTCCTGCGGATGGTCGACGATCAGGTCGCCTCGATAGTCTGCGGCGGTGAGCTGCGCGCCCTGCAACATCGTTCCCCAGGCGCCGTCCAACACCAGAACACGCTGGGACATCAGCTGCCGCAGCGACGATGCATTGTCTCTCTGGCTCAATGACGCGCTCAAGCGGCCACCTCCGAAGCTCGGAGGCGCCCTTGTTGAAGAAATGAGGGCCGAGCGTGGCGGGCTCCGCCCGTCGCAGCGCCTCTCGACCGACAGGCAGATGCTACCCGATCCGTTTGCCTGGACGCCCCCGTGCGGCGTCGGCGTCTGGCTGCTGCGATCACGCGGCAAGCCCGATCGTGACGAGCACCGCCCTTCACGGGCGATGTAGCGGCGGGGCCACATCGCCGTACGAAACGACGACGCGGCGTTATCCGCTCAGTAGGAGGTCCGAACTCGGCGCCGTCCCGCCGGCGCGGATCACTTCTGAGCTGCGGGGTTGGAGAAGTCGGTATGACGGTGGCGCGTCCTCCGCAGTCGCCGAGCCGAAGCATCCGACTGGACGGAGGACGCGCAGGCAAAGTTCACTCCGACCGGCAACGGCGTAGCGGTATGCCGAATATTCATGGCGAGGTTCGTCCCATGTTCGTCGGGACCGTTAAGGTCTGCGGTGGCACAAACGTTGCGAGGTGCCCTGCGCGAGTGGGGAGAATCGGGAAGCCGGTGTGAGTCCGGCACGGGCCCGCCGCGGTGACCGGGGAGCTGCCGCCCACGCGTACCAGACGCAGCCACTGACCCTGCGGGGTTGGGAAGGCGGGTGACCAGCGTAGATCCGGGAGTCCGAAGACCGGCCTCGCGTCATCGACCCCGTCAGGGGCACGAGCGCAGCGGGAGCCTGCCTTGAACACCGGACTCTACGAGACCATCCACCGCCGCCGGGACGTACGTGCCCAGTTCACCGGGGCGCCGATCCCCGACGAGACGTTGAACCGGGTCCTCACGGCGGCGCACGCCGCGCCGAGCGTCGGCCTCTCCCAGCCCTGGGACTTCATCCTGGTCCGCGATCCCGAGCTGCGGCAGGAGTTCCACCGGCACGTGCAGCGGGAACGGGACACCTTCGCGGCCACTCTCGAGAGTGCGGCGGCGGAACGCTTCAACCGGATCAAAATCGATGGCGTACGTGAGTCGACGATGTCAGTCGTAGTCACGTACGACCCCGAGCGGGGCGGACCGGCCGTGCTCGGCCGTCACGCGATCGCCGACGCCGGCCTCTACTCGGTCTGTCTGGCGATCCAGAACCTGTGGCTGGCCGCAACCGCCGAGCAACTCGGGGTCGGCTGGGTCTCGTTCTACCGGGAGCCGTTCCTACGCGACCTGCTCGGCATCCCGGCCACCGTCCGCCCGGTGGCGTGGCTCTGCCTCGGCCCGGTCACCCATCTGGAGCAGACGCCGGACCTGGAGCGGCACGGCTGGCGCCAGCGACGCCCGGCGTCATCGGTGATCCACCACGATCGTTGGACGACGGAGTGACCGAGTGGTTCTGACGGCGCTCCCGCGCCAGCCACCCCGCGTGCATTTTCGAGGCCTGCATGTCGAGGCGCCTGCCGATCTGGACGGGGCCGAGGCGCTGCTTGACGCGCAAGTGCACGACCTTGCCGACCAGGGGCTGCGGTGTCCGCGTCGGGCTGTGGTGCGGGCGTGACGATCCGGTCCCGCATACCGTCAGCGCCCTGCTCGCGGTAGCGATCTGTCCAGCGTTTCGCGGTCCGCCCGGAGCCGTCATAACACCGTGCCGCCTGAGCGACGGGCCAGCCCTCGTCCAAGACCAGACGCGCCACGCGCAGACGTGCGCGTAAGGGAGCAGCATGACTGTGCCGTGCGAACAACAGAAGGACGGTACGGGCCGCCTCGAGGCGGCCCGTACCGTTACCGAACGCCGGGCGCGTCACGCCCGTCTGCCGGAATGCTGGTGCGTGAGAGTTCCCTGCCTACAGGTCGGCCTTCGCCACGCGGGAGGATTCGTAGTTCGTGGAGGCCTGGGGCAGGCCCGGCACGGTGGAGACGTTCTTGACCAGCATGCCGGTCTTGGCGTCGATGGTCAGCACCTCGCTGCCCTGGCCGCCGAACACCTCGGGGCCGGCGGTGATCGTCAGCGTGGCCTTGCCGTGGGTGGTCGAGTTCTTGACGCTGACCGCGGAGATGGTGGACAGCAGACGCAGCACACCGGCCCGGACCTGCGTGTTGCCGTCGCCAGCGGACAGCGCTTGGGTGCTGTACGTCCACAGGGCGTTGTCGAAGTGCCGCTGAACGGCCTGGGGGCTGTACGGCTTTGGCTCGGCGTTGCCGCCCTTCTGCTTGATGATCACCTGGGCGTCCGCCTGCTGCTTGTCCCACACCGCCTTCTGCGCTGCGGGGTCGAGGCCCACCAGCGGATCCTTGGCTGCCTTGAGCATCTGGGTCCGGCCGTCGGCCGGGCTGCTCTCCGCCGCGGCGACGGCTGCCTTGAGGAGCGGAGCGTAGCCGCCGTCCGTCATCTGGTCCTGATGACGCGTGATCGCACGCTTGATGTCCTTCACGCTGTTGCCCGTATAGATCGCGTGACCGTCGGTGTACAGCGTGTAGACGACCTGCATGGTCTTGGTGCCGTGGACCTGCGTCGCCTTCACCAGCCACGCGTCGCCCGCCGACGGGGTGACCGTCTTGATGGACCCGGCCAGGGTCATCAGCGGCGCGCGCTCGGCGGACCCGTCGACGGTGGTCGAGCCCGAGGTGGCGGCCGACGAATCCTTGCCGGCGTCCGTGACCCCGGTTGCCGACGAGTTCAGCACCACAGCGACGACTGCCGCCGCTGCGGTAACCGCCACCCCGGCGCCGATACCCCATCGGCCGGCGATACCGATCCGGCGGCGGCGCTGAATCGCCGGGCTGGATTCGCGGTCCCGCGTGGTTGTCGTCGTTTCCATGGTTGAAGTCGCCTCCATAGTCGTGTCCTCCGCTGATATCGCGCCCAGCAGCCGCACGGTTCCGGGGTCGGTCATAGCCGCCCGCAGCACCGCCCGCGCCCGCTGATACGCCTCCGGGCGTAGTGGTTCTGCGCTGCCCAACGCACCGACCAGATCGAGCTCGTCGGTCATCGGTGTCTCTCCTTCGCGCTGTTGCGGTCCTTCAGAAGCGCGGACACCCCCGGCGCGTCGCGCAATGCCGTCCTGGCCTGGCTCAGCAGCCGCCGCGCGGTGCCGGCCGGTATGCCGAGTGCCCGCGCGGCGTCGGCTGCGGTCAGGTCCTCCCAGGCGACGAGCCTCAGGACCTCCCGCTCTTCGGGTTTGAGCCGCATCAGGGCCGACCGGAGCACCGCCCGGGCGTCCACGCCGAGGTCCACCGCCGACCACGGATCCCATCCAGTAGCCACGTCCGGCACGTCCGCGACCAGGTCCTCGGCCGGCCGGGACCGCCAGTAGCGCCGCAGGCGATTCAATGCCACCCCGTACAGCCACGGCCGCGCATCGTTGTACGACCGGTCGTACGATCGCCGCGACTCGAACGCCGCAACCCAAACCTCGCCCAGGAGGTCCTCAGCCGCATCCCGCCCCGCCCGGCGAACGAGGTACGAACCCACGGCGGCCTCATGACGCTCGACCACCTCCACGAAGGCGTCGACATCGCCATCCAGCGACCGGCCTATCAAATCCGCATCCGAAGCCATGGCCCTCCTCGGCAAAGTCCGCGCTTCACCCTGACATTGCCGATCAGGCGGGAAAGTGTTCAGGCGCCGAGGTCCGAGGGCGAGCGGTGTTGTCGCCGCACCTGGCCCGCCTCTTCGTTGATGGCATTCGGCCGTCCGGCGACGAGACTCGACGGCCCGACATGCCGCGCTGCGCTAGACGAGTAAGTCCCAGCGACCCCGGGGTGTGGGCATAGACGAAGGGTGTTGAAGATCCAGACAGCGTCGCCGGCTACCTGCGGCTCAACAACATGATCATCGTGTGCGACCACGACGCCTGGACCATCGAGACTGACACGGTGGTCTTCCCACTCACCGCCCCGACGAGCGTCCTGGCCCGCACAGCAAAAATCCCCGCCCAACGAGACGGGGATCGCTCGAAACTCGAGGAGAAATCACGCTTCGTGGGAAAACAATGTGTCCGAGCGACACGACCCATTGCCCCACCGCCGATGACACTCTGTTCAGGACGTTGCCCGTGGGATCGGTGTCTCGAATGACGGGACTGCTGCGGACTCCAACAAGGTCACCCGCAACGCCTCACGCGGTGAAGTCCTCTCGCGAGTGGGTCGAGAAGAAAGATCCGATTGCAAGGTAGGGCGGGACGGGCTGGCGAGGCCACGCATTTTCGTCTTGGTGTCGAGCACTAAGGGTCGAGATCCGCGAAGCGGGCATCGACCAGGCGTCGTTCGCCCTCGCGGCCTCTGTCTGCCGCATTCCGGCCGCCCCCGCGGGACTTGTTCCTCCCGCTGGCCTTCGCCCTGTGCTTCGGCAGCCTCTCGGGGATCATGATCGGTAGAAGCAGTCACCGTCAGCCGTTGCCGTTGCGGTATTAATCCTGCCCTCAGGTTGATCGGGGAGGATGAGCGCAAAAGCATCGACCTGGAGGGGGCGGGCTGGCGTGCAGATCATGATCGCCGATGACGAGGCGGCCATCCGTGAGTCGCTGGAGCGGGTGCTTCAGGTCGAGGGTTATGGCACTAGCACCGCCGCCAACGGTCTCGCCGTCCTCGACGGGATCTGTGGCGCGGCGCCGGATCTGCTGATCCTCGACGTGATGATGCCCCGCCTCGGCGGGTTGGAGACCTGTCGGCGGTTGCGGGCGGCGGGTCGGGATCTGCCAGTGCTGATGCTGACCGCCCGGGATCAGGTCTCCGACCGGGTCGCGGGGCTGGACGCGGGTGCCGACGACTACCTGCCCAAGCCGTTCGCCACCGAGGAGTTGCTGGCCCGGGTCCGGGCTCTGCTGCGCCGCCGCGCGCCGGGCGACGACGAGTCGCAGATCCTGTCGTTCGCCGACGTCCGGCTCGATCCCGACAGGTTCGAGGCGTGGCGGGGTGGGCGGCCGCTGCATCTGACGCGGACCGAGTTCTCCCTGCTACAGGTTCTCGTGCGCAACGCGACACGGGTGTTGACCCGCGACGCGCTGTTCGAGGCGATCTGGGGCTTCGACATGAGCACCACCGCCAACAACCTTCAGGTGTACGTGAGCTATCTGCGCCGCAAGATGGAGGCCGAGGGTGAACCGCGATTGATTTACACGCTGCGCGGCTTGGGGTACACGCTGCGGGGGACTCCTCCGTGAGCAGGCCAGCACTCCGGAAACCGCGTCGGCTGATCCGATGGTGGCGCCGGCGGTCCCTGCGGACCAGGCTGACGGTGATCGCGGCGACGGCCATCGCGGTCAGCGTGTTCGTGGCCTTCCAGGTGGCCAGCGAGCTGCTGGACTCGGAGCTGCAGGACAACGCCGAGAATCAGCTACGCGCGGACTCCCGCATCCTGGCGACAACCGTGGAGCAGACCGGTCTGGCGCAGGTCCAGCTACCGCCGTATCCCGGATCTGGTCGGCTGGTACGGGTCATCCTGCCCGATGGTTCGACCCGGACGCCGGCCGGCCAACCCGCGCTGCCCCCCGTCAGCGGGCACGCCGGGCGCGTGGCGCAGGGCGCGTCGGCCGACCTGATGGAGTCGAACGACAGCGACGACGACGGCTACCTCATCTACACGCTGCGGGCGGGCGACGGCGCGGTCCAGGTGGCCCGCAACAGCGACGACAGCCCGATCAACCAGTTCGGGTTGGGCATGCTGCTGATCGGACTGCTCTGCGTGGCCGGGGGCGCCCTTGTCGGGCGGACCGTGGCGCGGACCGGGCTGGCACCGATCGACCGGCTGACTGCCGCCGCGGTTCGTGTCGCGCAGACCCGGGAGCTCGACGCCGACATCCCGGACGAGGGCGGCGGGGAGATCCGGCGGCTGATCCAGTCAATCAACGACATGCTCGCCGCGCTCCGGGACTCCCGGCGGGCCCAGCGGCTGCTCGCCGAGGACGCCGCCCACGAACTCAAGACCCCGCTCACCAGCCTGCGCCTCAACGTTGAGCTGCTGATCCGGCTCGATCGGCGCGGCACGCTGGACAGCGCACTCCCGGCGGAGAGCCGGACCCGGCTGCTCAACGATCTCGGCGCCCAGGTGGCCGAGTTGAGCACCCTTGCCACCGAGCTGACCGACCTGGCGCGCGGCGACGTCAGCGACGAGAGCACCGAGCTGCTCGATGTCGCCGACGTGGTGGTGGCCGCCGCGACCCGGGCTCGTTCCCGCGTGCCCGACATCGAGGTCGCGCTCGACGTGACCTCCGTGTGGGTGAGCGGGCGTCCCGCTGCGCTCCAGCGGGCGGTGCTCAACCTCATCGATAACGCCGGCAAGTGGTCCCCCGCTGACCAGCCGGTCCAGGTCCGGCTCCGTGCCGAGGGCGCGTCGGCGGTCCTCGAGGTCGACGACGCCGGGCCGGGCATCGACGCCGCCGACGTACCGCGGGTGTTCGACCGGTTCTACCGTGCCGACAGCGCCCGGGCGCTGCCGGGATCGGGTCTGGGGCTGTCGATCGTGCAGCGGGTCGTCGACGCCCACGCCGGCCAGGTCACCGTCGCCCGGTCCGCACGCAATGGCGCGCTGCTGCGGATCATCCTTCCGGCCGCCGCCCCGCCCGCTCGGATCACGCAGCTCACCGCAGGGGCGGACACGGTGGGGCGCTGACCCGCTGCGGCACGGCACCGGGACCACCACGGCGCGCGGTGCCAGGCCCCGCCGCAGCGAGCGGCGCAGGACAAGGGTGGCGGACACGGTGACGGCCGCCGGGCCATGACAAAGATCCGGGACGGGCAAGAGCCCGTCCCGGATCTCGACTGTGCCGCCGCGCTCACCGTTGCGGCGCGGGCCCCTCCACGAGCGGCCCTTGATCGTCCGGCAGCTCCACCGTTCGGGACAACCGGCTCGGCCACCACATCCGCCGGCCGATCAGCAGCGTGAGGGCGGGCACCAGGACCGACCGCACCAGCAAGGCGTCGAGCAGCACGCCGAAGGCGACCAGGAACCCGACCTCGATCAGCATCACCAGCGGAAGTGAGGCGAGGACCGCGAACGTGGCCGCTAGGACCAGGCCTGCCGAGGTGATGACGCCACCGGTGGCGGCGAGGGCTTTGAGTATGCCCTCTCTGGTGCCGAGGCGCACGGTCTCCTCCCGGGCCCGGCTGGCCAGGAAAATGTTGTAGTCGATGCCGAGCGCCACCAGGAACAGGAACGCCAGCAGCGGCACCGAATAGTCGACGCCCTTGAACCCGAGGATCGTGTCGAAGACGAACACGCTGCCGCCGAAGGCTGCGGCGAATGAGACGATCACGGTCGCCATCAGGACCAGCGGGGCCACGATCGCTCGGAGCAGTAGCCCGAGGACGATCAGGACGACGGTGAGCACCAGCGGGATCACCAGCTTCTCGTCGCGGGTGGTGGTGACCTCGGTGTCGAGGTTCTCCGCGCTCGGCCCGCCGACGATCGCCTCCGCCCCGTTCACCGCGCGCACGGCGGTACGCACCCGCTTGATCGTGTCATACTCCGCGGCGGTGTCCGGCGCGTCGGTCGGGAACACGGAGATGTCGGCCCAGCCTCCGCTGATCTGCCCCGGGACGGCCAGGGCCACACCGCGAGTGCCCTGGACGACGTCGAGCACCCGCTCCTGGTGCGCCGGCCGCGTGAAGATCGTCATCGGCTGTCCGCCGAGCTCCGGGAAGTGCTGGCGGAGGACGCTGAAGCCGGTGACCGACTCCGGCGCGGACAGGAACTGGTCCTGCTCCCGCAGGGCGCCGGTATTGCCCGCCAGCCCGATGGCGAGCACGCCGAGGACTCCGAGCGAGCCGAGCGCCGCCACCCACCGGCGGCGACTGATGGCACTGCCGAGCCGTCCCCACAGCCCCGGCTTCTCCTGGACGGCCGTGTCGAACCGCGGGATGGCCGGCCAGAAGATCCGCCTGCCGAGCACCACGAGCACCGCCGGGAACAGCGTCAGCATGGCCACCAGCGCGCACAGGATGCCGGCCGCGCCGATCGGGCCCAACCCGCTGGTGCTGTTCAGGTCGGCGACGAGCAGGCAGAGCAGGCCAGCGATCACGGTGGCCGCGGACGCGATGATGGCCGGCGCCGCGCCGCGTAGCGCGTGGACCATCGCGACCCGGACGTTCTCGTGGTGGTGCAGTGTCTCCCGGTACCGGGCTATGAGCAACAGCGCGTAGTCCGTGCCGACGCCGAATACCAGGATCGTCAGCAGCGCCGAGTTCTGGTCGTTGATCACGATGCCGAAGCCCTTGACGAGCAGGTAGACGGTCGCCATCGCGGTCAGTGCGGCCGCGCCCACAGCCATGAGCGGGATGAGCCACAACACCGGGCTGCGGTAGGTGAGGATCAGCAGGAGCGTGACGACGACGACGGTGGTGAGGAAGACCTGCAGGTCGATGCCGTCGAAGACGGCGTCCATGTCGCCGTCGACCGCGGCGGGTCCGGTCACGTCGAGTTCCAGGCCGGCCGGGCGGTCCTTCGCAGCCTCACGCAATGGGCCGACGATGGTCTCCGGCGCGCCGTAGGTCGTGCTCACGTCGAGGGTGAACATCATCGCCTTGCCGTCGGTGGAGGGTCTCGTCGGTGGGCCCTCGTCGTCCTCGCCGCCCGCCGCAGTCGCCTTCGGCGGGTACCGCTTGGCAAGGGTGTTGTGGTGGCGCTCGACCGACGCGCGGTCGGCGTCGGTCATGCCGCCGGCCCGGTGGTACACGAAGACGAACGTGTTGTCCTCACCGCCGGGGAGGCTGTCCTCCAGCACCGCCACCTTCGTGGACTCGGCGCTGGCCGGCAGGGTGTCCACGGCCCTGTCGGTGGTTACCGAGCTCAACTTCCCGCTCAACGGCACCATGACCGCCGCCAGCGCCACCCACAACCCGATCACCAACCATGGCACCCACCGGCCTGCCAAGCGACCGGCCGGCGCTTTCCCGGGCGGCGCTGCCTTGACTGCCATCACTAGCTTCCTCCATACGGTTAGTTCGCTCTTCTGGTGCCGACTTCGTACCGAGCGAATCTGAGACGACCGTTAATGCGCCGCTCAGGCCGGGTGGCCGCACCAGGTGCCGAGCGCACGCACCAGCGCGGTGGTGTCCAGATCCTGCGCGGTGGGCAAGGCCCAGACGACGCAGCCGTCGGGCCGGATCAGCTACGCGCAGACGTCCACCCGGTCCGTGCGGGCAGTGACGGTGTTGACCCGTCCGGTCCACGCGGCCGCGGCGTCGCGGACCTCCGCGCGGTCGGCGAGACCCAGCAGAGGCACACCCTCACGCAGCAGGTCCCCTTCGACCCGGACCGCTTCTACGCCGATCGGGTCTCGGTTCAGCTCACCCGGCCCGTCGAGCGCTCGGACTACTGACGGCAACTGGTTCCACCGGCGGGTTGCCCCACTAGGCCGTGTTTCGTAGGGCGCGGAGCCATTGGTTGATGGCCGCGATGGTGAGGGTGGCTTCGTGGCGCACGGCGGCCGAGCATGCCCCATCCCGCCAGGCAGCAACGGCTCCAGCGCCGCCCACTGCACGTCAGTCAGGTCATGTCGCCTCACTGCCGTTACGCTCGGCACGAGGTCTCCGGTGTGAAGTTCCAGCTTGGTCGCTAAACCAACTACCGGAGACGGTTCAGGCCGGGCCATCGGTAATTGATGATGGGGCACCAGTCAGGGGCGGTCGTGCAGGAACCATGCGTCGTCCTGGGTAAGCGCGATCGCGAGTTGCCAATGCTCGCATTGCAAGCTGCCACCGATAGCCATGTGCTGCACGGCGAGTTCTCACGCCTGCGGGCCTGGACGCGGCCGGCGTTGAGCGGTGAACTGCAGCATGCTGCCCCAGGTGGCGATGAGGGCGGCGCCGCACCGCTGCTGCCACTCTCGCAAGTGAAGATCCGGCCGAAGCCCCGCACGGCCCCGCCAGTTGCCTCCGCAGTCCCCCGGCGGCAGCATGTTCCATCGATACCCGACCCAACAGCGGTTGCAGTGGCGGCAGAACGCTCTAGGTACGCCGGGCGCTGGTGGCGATGCGAGGATGGCAACCGTGCTGACCATTGGCTCATTGACCGAACTCGACCGCAGCGAGTGGGAATGGCTGACCCGGAGCTTCCACGCCCACTGGGCCGGCCGGCCGGGTCGGCCCGCGACTGAGGTTGACGACGGCGGCTACGAACGCACGTGGCAGCGGCTGGTCAACGGAGAGCAGATCCGTGGCATCTGTGCACGGCTCGACGGCAAGATGGTCGGCATCGCGCATTACCTGTTCCACGCCAGCGTCTGGGGTGCCGGGAGATGCTACCTGGCAGAATTGTTCGTAGACCCGCAGGCACGACGCCGAGGTATCGCCACGGCGATGATCGAGCGGGTGGCCAAGGATGGCGATGAGCATGGTGCCCCACGCTTGTACTGGAACACCGAGATCGACGCCGACGCCCGCGCTTTGTACGACAAGCTCGCCGTCTACAGAGGGTATATCGTGTACAACTACTCGCGGCCTGCCACTACCCCTGTGACATAAAGCAGTTCGCCCATCCGTGACGTAGACGTCTCGCGCGGGCATGCCCGGCTAGGAACATCAACAAGGTTCCGAAGCCTTGTTGATCGTTTCCGAGTGGGTCATGCCCGCATCGCCATCATCGCTGGTCTTCTCGCTGTCGGCCGTACCCCGGACTCCGCCCGCCGGAGTTGACTGTCGGCCTACCCGCGAAACCGGCCTGGGTACCCGATCCACGCACTCGCCGAGCCGGCTCAGCTCCGCGCCCGTCGCTGCCGAACCGATCCGCCAGTCCCCAGGAGGTCGGGTCCCTGCCGTCAGCTGGCGGGGAAGTAATGGCCGTTGTCCAGGTCGGCGAGCAGCCTGGGCTGAGTGGGTTCCCAGCCGAGGGTTCGGCGGGTGATGAGGTTGGACGCCGGGTAGCTCTGCGTGACGATGTTCGCGAGGAACCCGAAGTATCCCGGCACCATCAGGACGTCCGCGGGAACGCTTACGACGGGCAGGCCCAGCCGGCCGCCGATGGCCTCGGCGATCTCGCGGAACGGGATGCCGCCGTCCCCGACCGCGTGCCAGTATCTGCCGGCCGGCCCCTTTTCCAGCGCCAGGCGGAACACGGAGGCGGCATCGCGGACGTGCACGGCGTTCCACAGGTTCGTGCCGTCTGCGGGGTAGCCGACGAAACCCTTCTCCTTCGCGAGCGCGATCAGTGTGGGGAGGAAGCCGGCACGATCGGTCGTGCTGTGCGCGATGGTGGCAATCCGCACGACCGAAGACCGCACTCCCCGCTCTGCGAGGCCGACCACGGCGGTTTCCACGACGTTACGAACCCGCAGGGTGCCCTTGTGCTCATCGCCGCCGGGAAGGGCCGGGTCCTCCTCGGTAGCCGGCCGGCCCAGGTTCCCTGGCGAGCCTATGCTCCCCGCCGCGACCAGCGGCTTTCCGGTTCCCGCCAGTGCCTCGCCGTACGCGAGCATGATCGAGACCTCCGCGGCGGCCACGGCGTCGATCCCGCCGGAGGCGAGCAGGTCCTGCCGGTGCGCGACGTGGATGACGCCGTCGGAGTCCGCGGCTGCCTCCTGGAGCCCGTCGAGGTCCTGGAGGTCGCCGCGGCGCACCTTCGCGCCCAGCGCGGACAGCGCCGCCGCGGCCGCGTCCGACCGGGCCAGGCCGGTGACCTCGTGCCCGGCGGCGATGAGCTCGGGGATGATGTACGAACCGGAATGGCCGGTCCCGCCAGTGACGAAAACGCGCATGCTGCTATTCCTTGTCAATGATGTGGCGCGAGAAGTGGTGGTGCGGGCGGGACTGCCCCTGCCGGCCAGTGCGCCGTCTCCGGGCCGCCGGCATCCAGAGGGCTGTTCGCCGACTGCTCGGCGCGGGGGGATCAGCCGGTAAATTCATTGACGCCGAGGGCGAAGTCCCAGTGGCCAACCCCGTTGCCGGCGAGGCCCACCGTGATCAGGCCCATTCCTTCCAGCCAGTGCGCCATTTTCAGGCCGCCGACGTCCAGAGGGCGCAGCCCGAGGCTTTCGATGAATGCGGCCACGCCCGCCTTGGCCTGCACATTGTCGCCAGCGATGAAGACGTTGGGCCGGCCCTCCTCTAGGACATTACGGAAGATGGTGTTGAATGCCTTTACCACGCTGGCGCTGGCCGGCGCCACCTTGGCGACTTCCTGCGCGATCGAGGTCTCCTCGCTGTGGGCCAGTCCGTCGAACGAGGCGTTGAAGGGGTTGCTGATGTCGACGATGACCTTGCCCGCGAGGGCGTCTCCGTACTCGGCGACGACCGGAACGACACCGCCGTACAACAGGGCCGTAATGACGACGTCCCCGGCCGGGACGGCGCCCCACTTGCCAGTCGTCGAGCCGCCGCCCAGAGCCTTGGCCAGCAAATCGGCCTTGGACTGATCGCGTCCCATGACCTCGACGGTGTTGCCGCCCGCCACGGCGAGCGTGCCGATGGCGCGGGCCATGTTCCCCGTACCGATAAGGGTGATGCTGCTCATGAGGTGTGCTCTCTTCCTGTTCTCGAGGGTGTCATTCTGTTTGTTCGTGCCAGGGCAGGCGCAGGAGGCCAGCGGCGACTTTCCTGGGCCACCTGCCGCGCTTTTCCCGGCACCTACGGTGCGTCTTCCGCCGGCAGGTTGGGATGCGTGAACCTGCCGGCATTCCAAAAAGATGGGGTCGAGTCAAGGCCACGGGACGAGCGGCATCCCGTGACCGTTAACCACCCACCCTTGGTGTGCACGGTCCCAGGGCTGCATGCCGACCAGAGCGTGAGGTGATCCCGCATTTCGACGGCGGGCGGCAGCCAGCGCCTGGTGTGTGGTTCAGATGGCGGTGGTGCCGCCATCTGCGACCAGTTCCAGGCCGTTGACGTAGCTGGAGTCGGCGGAGGCGAGGAAAAGGGCGACGGTGGCGATTTCTTCGGGGCGGCCCATGTTGCCTCGGGGGATGAGGGACTCGAATGCGGCCTTGGTTACCTCGTCGAATAGTTCTTCCTGTTTGGCGGTGGCGACCTGGCCGGGAGTCAGGACGTTGACCCGGATCTTGCGGTCGCGCAGTTCGTTGAGCCAGACCCGGGCCCATGCCTGCTGGACGGCTTTGCTTCCCGCGTAGAGGCTCCAGCCAGGGAAGGCGCCGAGGGAGGCGTTGGATCCGGTCATGAGGATCGAGCCATTGTCGTTGATAAGCGGGAGTGCCTTCTGCACGGTGAACAGCGTGCCGCGCGCGTTGAGCCAGAAGGCGCGGTGGAACTGTTCCTCGGTGATCTCGCCGAGGAGAGCGGGTTCACCCATCCCGGCACTGGCCCACAGCACGTCGATCGAGCCCTTTTCCCGCTTGACGGTATCGTACAAGCGGTCCAGGTCGTCCAGTTCGGCCGCGTCACCCTGGACGGCGGTGACGTTGCGGCCGATCAACTTGACGGCATCGTCCAGTGCTTCCTGCCGCCGGGCCTGAATGAAGACGTGCGCTCCTTCCTCGACGAACAGTTTGGCGCCGGCCAGTGCCATGCCGGTGGATCCACCGGTGATCACCACTACCTTGCCATCGAGCTTTCCCACGATCACTCCGTTTAATTGAAGTTCAGTCTTGCATTCGCAAGACTTTGTATAGACTGTGTTTCGATCGTTGGCCGGATCGCCGTTTATGACGGTTATGTCATCGATGCCGTCGAATGATGTGGCGGACCCGGATCATTCATCAGGTGCCCATGTCGGTTGCGGGCCGCACTACCCGGTCCGAGGGCGAATTCTTATACGGAATTTGCGCCGCCCCCATCAGGTACGCAGTAAGCGTGCCACTGGCCTGAGTCGCTGTCCAAGACCTCTTTCAGCGGTTGCGATACCCTGAAGGCATCGCCATACCGGGAGGCTCCATGGATCTCGACCTGCGCAAGTTGCGCTACTTCGTCGCCGTCGCCGAGAAGCTGCACTTCGGCCGCGCCGCCGAGGATCTGCACATCGCGCAGCCAGTGCTCAGCCGGCAGATCCGCGCCCTGGAACAGGATCTCGGCACCCCGCTGCTGACAAGGGACAGCCACGGCGTGATGCTGACCGATGCGGGCAGGCAGTTGCTGACCGACGCCGGCCCGCTGCTGGCCTCCGCGCACGCGGTCCGCCACCGGGTGACCGTGGCCGCACGGGGCAGCCAGCGGCTGACGGTCGGCTTCCGGGCGGGCATTGCGCTCACCCCGGCAGTACGGGAGTTCGCCACCCAGCACCCGAACGTGATCGTGGACGTGCAGCGGATCGAATGGGACGACCAGGCCACGATGCTGCTCGACGGCCGCATCGATGTCGCCTATGTGCGGCTGCCCATCGACGAGACCGGCCTACGCGTCACCCCGCTGTACACCGAACCTCGTGTGGCAGTGCTGCCCGCCGGCCACCGATTGGCCGGCAAGGAGCAGATTACCGAGGCCGACCTGGCCGGCGAGCCGCTGGTCTGGCATATGGACACGAGCACGCAGCCCACCAGGCGCCCGCACCCTAACGCCGGATACCTGGTGCGCGGGGTGGACGAGACACTCGAGCATGTCGCGGCCGGCCGAGGCATCTCGTTCCTGGCCCGTTCGGCAACCGTGTTCTACTCACATCCGGACGTCAGCTTTGTGCCCATCCCGGATCTGGCGCCCGAGCAGGTGTGCCTCGCGGTGGCGGCATCGCACACCTCGCCGATGGTCGACGACTTCTTCACCGCGGCTCAGGCGACGGCCGAGATAACCGCAGAATGCGGGAACTACGAAATGTGGCAGCTTGGCAGCGGCACCGTTGCAAAGCGCGGCTGATTAATGCCGCGAGGCAACACGGCGAGCGTAAGGACGCCAGGCAGTGGCCGCACCGGGTCTAGGCGATCGAGGGCTGCCAGGGCATCGGCCGACACATCGCCAACCGGCTACTGGCCGACGGCGAACAGGCTCCTCGGCGACCCGGGCCAACGGGCCCTCGCCGAACGGCTTACCGTCGCCGTCGGCGTCCCTTCCGAGGTGATGATCGCCGCCGCCCGCAGCGTCGGACACTTCGACGGCGGACCGTCCGCTAGACTCGTTGACCAGGCCACTCGGGCGTTGACCGGGCCGTCCACCGTGAACGGGGCTTGGGACGTACTCGACGCGGTCATCTACGGCGTCGGCATTAACGGCGACGAGACCCTGCTCCGGCAGTTGCGCACCGACCCGCGCATTCCCGCCCCGCTGCGACAGGCCGCCACCTGGTGGCTGAACCTGCCCCGCTATATCCGCGACAGCGCGGCCCACTGACCCGGCGACTTTCTGCCTTGCACCCGGTGGCAACAACTGCAAGACCACGTCCCGCTATGGTCCTGAGTGCCCCACGCTGTGCGCACCGAATCGGGCCCAGGCCGGCAGCTGGTCGGACGGTGAAACTGACGAAACTGCACGGCACCGCGCGGCACCTTTGTGCCGTGCCAATACTCATCGCACATGGCCGGTGACGGGGAGTTCGGCAGAGGCGACCAGGTATTCGCCGGGCCCATACTCGTAAAGGCGCTCACCGAGGGCGAGGCGTTTGCCGCCTTGGGCGATGACTGCGAGGACGGTCCCGGACATCCCGGCCGCCGAAGCATTGGGGCGGGTGAACTTGCATACCCGGAGAATCCATTCTTGCACGAACATCTACACCGGGTCGCTGGTCGGGCAGGATCGGGCATGCCCTCGTGGTTGCGCAGGTGTCCCCACGGGCAGGGCGGCCTGCCGACGGCTGTCTCGGCCCACTGTGGAGTGAGCCGTGGGCGACGCCTGTGACGGAAGCCGCCTGGCGTGGCTCAGGGCTCACGGCAGGAGTCGTCTAGAGGTTTTGGCCTCCAGAGACCTCGATGTCCTGGGCGGTGATCCACCGGCCTTCCTCGGAGACCAACATGGCGATGACCATGCCGATGTCGTCGGGCTCGCCGACGCGGCCGAGAGTGAAGGTCTTCGCCAGTTCCGGAATGATCTGCGGGTTCTTGCCGAACGCGTCGTCGGCGAAGCGGGTGACGGTGGCTCCCGGTGCGACCGAGTTCACGCGGATGCCGCGGGGCCCGAACTCCTTGGCCATGTAGCGGGTGAGGACCGCCACGGCCCCCTTGAGAGCCGCGTAGACGGAGTATCCCGGCGCGGTCACCTGGGGCAGCGTGGAGTTGCTGGTCAGGTTGACGATGGCGCCGCCGTCGGCGAGGAGCGGCAGCAGGGCCTGGGTGAGGAAGAAGGGCCCCTTGAACAGGCCATCCGTGAGTCGGTCGAATTCCTCCTCGCGGGTGTCCTCGATCATCGCCATGCCGGCGAATCCGGCGTTGTTGACGAGGTGGTCGAAGGAGTGCCGCTGGAAGGTCTCGCGCAGCACCTCGGCAACGGTCTCCCGGAAGATGGCGAATGGCGTCGTATTGCCGAGATCCAGGTGCAGCGCCACGGCAGTGCCGCCCTGCTGCTCGATCCGCGCGACGGTGTCCTTGGCGCCCTGTTCGTTGGAGCTGTAGGTCAGGATGACGCCGGTACCGCGCCGGGCGATCTGCAGGGCGGCGCTCTGCCCGATGCCGGAGCTTGCACCGGTGACGACGGCTACCTTCATGGTGTGCCTCCTGGGGCCTGAGGATTCGTCGGAATCCGTGGGAGTGTGTCCCTTCCAGGAGACCGCTGTGCCGGGCCGGCGAAAAGAACGATCCTCTTCGCCTCTTGCCCAATCCTCTTGATGTACGGGGCAGGGGCGGTGTCAGCCCCGCCCCGTCACTCCCCGCCCCCCGCGCAGGGGTGGGCGCGTCCGGCGCGCTCTGGTCATCGGCGCGGGCTTGCCGCGCCAGGCACGCACCATTTACATCACCTGGCGGCGCCGGGGCCCACCGGCGCCGTCCCAACGCAGAGCTGACGACGGTTCCGCCCGCCGCCGGAGTGGGTTATCCCTCGGCAGCAGGTCGGCTGTGCACCACCAACTCGTCGATCTCCAACCGGCCGACGCGCAGCTCCGGCACGACCGCCCGGCGGATCGCCAGCCGCCCGATGGTCAACGCCCCGACCGCCACGGCCCCGACGGCCAGCGCCCCCACGGCGAGGGCACCGAACGAGACCGCCCCCGCAGCCCGCGCGCCGGTAGCCGCCGCGTCGCCACCGCGCCGTTGGCGCGGGCCCCGGTCAACCGCATCAGGCGTACCTGTCGCTTCATCCCACCCAGCTCCTCCCCACTCCCGGGCCCGTGGCCTGGCGTCGCCCAGGCACCTTGGGGCCGCTTCGGCACGGTTCCATCGGCAGCGCGAGGCCGACGTTCTGTCAACGCGACCGGGGCGCCGAGGGCGCAGCGCGCGGTCGGCGGCAGAAGCGGACGCGGGACGGTGGCATCGGTCATCCGAGGAAGCGGTGAAGTGCGTCCGTCAGGTCGTCAGGGTTCTCCTCGGCGACATGGTGTCCGGACAGGATCGGTTCGCCGCGTAAGTCCGTGGCCCAAGGTCGCCAGACGGCGAGCGGGTCGCCGTACAGATCTTCCATGTCGTCACGGGTCGACCACAGGAAAAGCGTCGGACAACGGGCGGTGCGGCCGGCACGCCGGTCGGCCTCCTCATGCTCCCGGTCCACGCCGAGGCCCGCGCGGTAGTCCTCCAACATTGCCCGCACGGTTGCTTGATCGTGAATAGCCTCCCGCAACTCCCGATAGTTCTCGGCCCCCATACGCTCGGGCTCCGCACTGTCGTACCAGGCATCGGGGTCGGCCATGATGGCACGCTCTGGCTTCTCCGGTTGGGCGAAAAAGAACCAGTGGTACCAGTCCCGGGCGAACCTCGCGTCGCATCGGGCGAGGGCCTCGCTGATGGGTACACCATCCATGACCACCAACCGGCTGACCGCGTTGGGATGATCCAGCGCCAGGCGTAACGCCACATAGCAGCCGCGGTCGTGCCCGACTACGGCGAACGTCGGATGGCCGAGCGCGTTCATCAACCGGAGCATGTCGCCGGCCACCGTGCGCTTGGACTGTTGGGAGTGGTCGGGGCGGATCTGCGCCTTTCCGGACTGTCCGTAGCCGCGCATGTCCGGGCAGACCACCGTGAATCCATGATCCACCAGTCGCGGCGCGACCCGGTGCCACGTCGATCCGGTACGCGGATGCCCGTGGACGAGCAGAACCGGGCGACCCTGTCCGGCGTACCGGACCCGCAGATCCACATCTCCGACGTCGATCCGCTCGTCTGTGAAACCTTCGAACATGCGCGGGCGGTACCCCAGCCCCTCCTGCCTGCAAACATCCGCTCATCGGCACGGCCGGTCGCCTGACGCTGTCGGTCTCGCAGGTACGGCCCCTGACGCCCGCTCGGCAGTCTCAGCGTCGTCGCCGCACCTGCTCATATAACGGTGTGATGGCCCGCCTTGATCACCTGGTCATATTCGCTGCGTCGGGCGTCGTAGGCGGGTTGCAGGAACGCCTCCGTGTCGGGTCCTACCGGCAGCCGCAGGGGCGGCGAGTCCATCTGCCCGAGCCGCCAGACCACGTCGGCGAAGAGTTCGGGGGCGTTGATTTCCGCCTTGGTGTTCATGCCGAGCAGCGCATCGAGCATGCCGTCGTCGACCTGCGTGTAGTCGGCGACGCGGTGCTCCGGCATCACCAAGTTGGCGCTGTACCCGGTGGCGAAGCCGCCCGGCTGCAGGATGGTCACCTTCACCCCCAAGGGCCCAGCCTCGACGGCCAGCGACTCGGCCGCCCCCTCCACCGCGAACTTGCTCGCGGTGTACGCGGCGAGGCCCGGGAAGGGAACCATGCCGGCGACCGAGCTGACGAAGATGGCGTGCCCGTGGCGCTGCGCCCGCCACACCGGCAGCACCGCGCGGGTGAGCCGCCACGGCCCGAACACGTTGGTGTCGAACTGCGCGGCGAGTTCCGCGTCGGACACCTCCTCGAAGGTGCCGAACTGACCGTACGCCGCGTTGTTGACCAGGACGTCGACGCCGCCGAAAGCGTCCACCGCCCGCTCGACCGCTGCCGCGCACTGCTCCGGATCCCGTACGTCCAGGGAGACGGCCACCACGTTGTCCGGATACCGAGCCACCAACCCGTCCAGGGCCTCCGGCCGTCGTGCCGTCGCCACCACCTGGTCGCCCTCGGCCCCGAGCCGGGCCGCGAGAGCACGACCGAGCCCACTTGAACACCCCGTGATCAACCAACGCTTCGTCATTGCCCTGGACCCGCCCTATCCACTGGGCTATTTGGCGATTGCAGAGTGTCAGAGGTGATGCAGGAGGTGAAGAGCATTGGCCGTCGCCAAACTGATTCGTCGGATATCCGGCATGGCGGTGACCGGGACCACCTGTGGCGCAAACGGTTCCGTCCCGGACCGCTGCGGCGGCGGGGGCCTCGCCCGGCTCCCAGGTCCAGGACGCCGCCTCGATGAGCACCAGGCGCTGCGCGACGAGTCGTCTCGGTAGAACACCGTCTTCTCGCTCCGGGGACTCCACTGACGGCGGCCGTCGACGACGGCTGGGACGTGCTGCGGCACCTGGTGCGGCACGCCGTGGAATGGGGAGTCGACCTGGCGCGGACCGCGGTAGTCGGCGAAAGCACCGGCGCGTTGATTGCCGCACTGGCCGCCATCCGGGCCAGAGAAACCGACCTGCTCCTGCGGGCACAGGTATTGGTCAACCCCGCTCTCGATCTGACCGAGACAGCGTTCGACCACGCCTCGATGACCCGGCACGCCCACAGCCCGACCCTGACCATCACCCGATTCAACAAATCGGTCGCGCTACGGCAGTCCTACGGCTTTCTGGTGGTGCGGTACCAGGGCGACATCCAGCACTGACCGGCCATGGACGTCCGAGTTGAGTGCGCTCGGTCATGCGGATTGGTGAATGCGTTCCAGTTAGAGCGTGTTTCACATTCCTGTCAGTCGGGTGTGTTGAAGGTGAGGCGTTGTTGGCGGGTGGCGGGTTCGCCTCGGGCGAGGCGGCGGAGCATGC
>NZ_JBEXIM010000023.1:0-90833 GCF_040608575.1 Micromonospora sp. NPDC005171
CGCACGGGGTGCGGGCGGCGCCGGGACAGCTGGGGGGTTGGTCAGAAGAAGCGGCGGCGCTTGGCCTTCTGCGGACGGATCAGGTCCGCACCCTTTGTCAGCAACCGGGTCGCCCCGGAGGGACCACGCCGGGCCTCCAGGGTGTGGCTGAGCCGGCGGGCACCGGCAGCGGCCACCGGCACCGCGACCGCCATCACCGCCCACTGGGCAATGCGCTTCTGGATCATGTGGGTTCACCTCCGTCAGTGGCTTCTGACGACTCTGATACCCAGAGTGACGTGCGGGTAAGCGCGTCGGCTCAGATAATCGGGGCGACCGGGTTGGGCAGCGCGCCACCGAAGCGTCGGTCCCGCTGGGCGTACAACTCGCACGCGTACCAGAGGTGGCGACGGTCGAAGTCGGGCCAGAGCGTGTCCAGGAAGACCAATTCGGCGTACGCGGTCTGCCAGAGCAGAAAGTTGGAGATCCGCTCCTCCCCGGAGGGGCGCAGGAACAGATCCACCTCCGGGATCTCCGGGTGGTAGAGGTATTTCGCCACGGTCTTCTCGGTGACCTTCGCCGGATCCAGCCGGCCGGCCGCCACGTCCCGTGCGATCGCGGCGGCGGCGTCACCGATCTCGGCCTGCCCGCCGTAGTTGACGCAGAACTGCAGGGTCAACGTCGAGTTGTCGCGGGACATCTCCTCGGCGGTCTGCAACTCGGAGATGACGCTCTTCCACAGCCGACCGGGCCGGCCCGACCACACCACCCGTACGCCGAGGTCGACCAGCTGGTCACGGCGGCGACGGATGACGTCCCGGTTGAACCCCATCAGGAACCGGACCTCGTCGGGCGAGCGCCGCCAGTTCTCGGTGGAGAACGCGTACGCCGACAGGTACGGGATGCCCATCTCGATGGCGCCCTCGATGGTGTCGAAGAGGCTGTGCTCCCCCGCCTCGTGCCCCTTGGTGCGGGGCAGCCCTCGGTCCTTGGCCCAGCGGCCGTTGCCGTCCATCACCACCGCCACGTGCCTCGGCACCGCCTCGGTGGGCAGCGCCGGCGGCCGGGCCCCGGACGGGTGTGGCACCGGCGGGGTCGGCTCGCGCCGGCCGGCCTTCTTCGATCGGATCACTCGGTCACTCCCTGTTCGCGCCGTCCGCCCCGGCCTCGACGTCGCCACGTGGCCGGAGCACCACGGCCCCGGTGCCTTCCGGCGGCGGGGCCGTCCCGGCCGCCGAGGGACCCCGGTCGACCAGCGGCAGCGAGCGTAGCGCGCGCTCCAGGTGCCACTGAAGGTGAGCCGCGACCAGCCCACTGCACTCCCGACGTACGGCGGCGTCGGTGGCGTCGGCGATCACCCAGTCGCCGGTGGTCAGCGCGGACATCAGATCGATGGTGGCCGGCGCGGGATGGGCCGCCCCGGGTGGCCGACAATCCGGGCAGACCGCGCCGCCGGCGGGCACGGAGAACGCCCGGTGCCGCCCGGGCGTGCCGCAGACCGCGCAGGCGACCAGCGCCGGCGCCCAGCCGGCCAGGGACATCCCGCGCAGCAGGTACGCGTCGAGCACCAGGGTGGTGGCGTGCTCGCCCCGGGACAGCGCCTTCAGCGCGCCGATGGTGAGCTGGAACAGCCGCAGCGACGGCTCCCGCTCCACCGGGGTCAGCCGCTCGGCGGTCTCGGCGATCGCGCTGGCCGCCGTGTAGCGCGGATAGTCACCCAGGAACCGTTTGCCGTACAGGTCGATGCCCTCGACCTGGCTGACGGTGTGCAGTGAGCTGCCGTGGTTGCCCTTCGGGTCACCGGCGAGTTGGAGGTCGACGTGGCCGAACGGCTCCAGCCGGGCGCCGAACTTGCTGGTGGTGCGGCGGATCCCTCGGGCCACCGCGCGCAGCCGGCCGTGCCGGCGGGTGAGCAGGGTGATGATCCGGTCGGACTCGCCGAGTTTCTGCACACGCAGCACCACCGCGTCGTCGCGATAGAGCTGTCGGCGGTACCCGGCCATCGGGCCATTCTCCCTCGGGGTGTGAAATCAGGGTTGGTTCGGGGTGCAAGCGCGGTTGAACCCCGATGCGGCCGACTCGTGCGCGGCCGTAGCGTGCTGGTCATGGCACTGCAGCTGACCACCACCCCGCGCCGTCGTCGCGTCGCCGCGCCCGTCGCACTCGGGCTCGCCACCACCCTCATCGTGCTCGCCGGGTGCGACAACCTGTCGTTCCGCCGGCTCGATTACGACAACACCGAGGCGGTCCGGATCACCACGGTCCGGCTCTCCGGGGGCTCTGGCGACGTGGTGGTCCGCGGCACCGGCCCGGCATCTGAGGTACGGATCAAGCGGGTGGTGCGCTACCAGGGCGGTGAACCGGACAATGCCCGGTACGAGATCAAGGGCAGCGAGTTGGTGCTGGACACCGACTGTGGCTCGCGGTGCAGCATCTCCTACGAGGTGACGGTGCCGGAGGGTGTGGCGGTGCAGGGCGAGACCAGCTCCGGCAACGTCGAGCTGAGCCGGGTCGGCACGGTGGAGCTGCAGGTGAGCTCGGGCGACGTGCGGGTCTCCGGCGCGTCGGGCGCGGTCGGGGTGGAGGCCCGCTCCGGCAACATCGAGGTGAGCGAGGCCGCCGCGGCGGTACGGCTGCGCGCCTCGTCGGGAGACATCACCGCCCGCCGGCTGGGTGGCGATGTCGACGCCGAGGCCAGCTCGGGCAATGTCAACGTGGAGCTGGACAAGCCCGCCTCGGCCCGGGTCCACGCCTCCAGCGGTGACGTCACGCTGGTGGTGCCGGCCGGCAGCTACCGGGTCCGGTCCAACGCCGACTCCGGCGACGAGACCATCACCGTCGCCGACAACCCGGCGGCGTCCCTGGTGCTCGACGGTTCGGCCGACAGCGGCAACCTCACGATCAGCGAGCGTTGATCTCGGTGCTGGCCGCCTCCCCGGCCGTCCGCTGCGCCGGCACCACCGCTCGCCTGACGGTCGTCCCGGCACCGTCCGCCGCTTCGCCACCCGGCCGGACCGCCGGGTCGGCTGGCCGCGTCGAGCCGCCGGGGATCAGCTCCGGGTGGCGGCGGGCGGCGACGTCCTCGACCCAGCCGACGGCCAGGGTGACCAGCCCGACCAGGGCGAAGACCAGCAGCACCCGGATGGCCAGGCCCACCGGGTCCTGGTGGGACCAGCCCACCACGTCGACAAGCGGAGTGAGCGCCACCACGAACGGCATGTGCCAGAGATAGACGGTGAGCGCCCGCCGGTTGAGCATTGTCACCACCCGGTCGGCCAGTCGGCTGCGGCTCAGCCAGGCCACCCCGGCCGGCGCCCGGCCCAGCACGATCAGGATGAACGCGGCCGACCAGAGGGCGTTGCCCAGGTGGTTGTCGTTCAGGTCGTACCCGCGCGGGCCGGGATGCCCGACGATCCAGGCGCCGCCGCCCACGGCGAGGACGAGGGCCACCGGGTACAGCAGCCGGCCGGGAAGTCGGCGCAGCATCCCGGCGTGGTGGGCGAAGCCGAGCAGCCAGGCGCCGAAGTAGAGCCCGAACTCGCGCAGCACCGGCGGTGCCGGGTAGATCCCCACCTCGATCGCCACCAGCAGGAGGTACGGGGCGAGCAGGGTCGGCAGCGGGGCCCGCCGGAACAGCCAGAACGCGACAGGCGAGGCGAACACGAACCACAGGTAGTCGCGCAGGTACCAGATGACGCTCAGCGCCAGCGCGCCCCAGTGGTTGGCCGGCGGGTCGGCGACCGGGAACAGCCACAGCAACACCCGAGGGCTCACCGTCAGCCCGGTGAACAGCATGGCCGGCACGAAGACCACCGCGAGCACCCACAGCGACGGCAGCAGCCGACGCAGCCGACGCCCGACCGCCGCCGGCCCGGAGCGGGTCAGCGACGCGGCCATCAGCGACCCCGCCAGCGCGAACATCACCGACATGGCAGGGAAGACGAGGGTGAGGGTCGCCCACCCGGTGACGTGGTAGACGACAACTCGAACGATGGCCAGGGCACGGAGGAGATCGAGATACCGGTTGCGCATCAGCCTGCATCTGGGTCGGGGACGCCGGGCGTAACTCCCCTACCCTGCGCGGTGCCCGCGCGAAACGGTCACCACCCCGACCAAACGTGAGCCTTTCCACCCATCTGACCGAGGACGATCAGAGGTTCGCGAGGCATCGGCCGTGCGGCAGCGCACCGACCGCCTGCGGCTGACCGGCGCTCCGACCGCCTCCGTCGAGGTGGCCCACCACGCAGCCGGCGCCTGCCCGTACCGTGTAGACGATGGCGTTCCGGGGTGCGGGATCCGCCGGCCCGGCGGGTCGTAGGACGATGTCGGTGAAGCCGGCGGCGGTGAGCGCCCGGCTGCTGAACGTCCACGTCCGTCCGGTCATCCTTGCGGGGCGGCCCACGGCTCGAGCACGACCCGCGCGCGGTGAGTGGATCAGAAACCCAGCTTGCGCAGCTGCTTCGGGTCGCGCTGCCAGTCCTTCGCGACCCGCACGTGCAGGTCGAGGTAGACCCGACCGCCGAGCAGCTCCTCGATCTGCTTCCGGGCGGTGGTGCCGACCTCCTTGAGCCGGCTCGCCTTGTGCCCGAGCACGATGGCCTTCTGGCTGGGCCGCTCCACGTAAAGGTCGGCGTAGATCTTCATGACCTGACCCTCGGGGATCATCTCCTCCACCACCACGGCGATGGAGTGCGGCAGCTCGTCGCGGACCCCCTCCAGGGCGGCCTCCCGGATCAGCTCGGCGACGAGAACCTGCTCGGGATCGTCGGTGAGCATGTCGTCCGGGTAGAGCTGCGGCGACGGCGGCAGATATTTGGTCATCACGTCGACCAGGGTGTCCACCTGGTGCCCGGACACCGCGCTCACCGGCACGATCTCGGCGAACTCCCCCATCTGGCTCACCGCGAGCAACTGCTCCGCCAGGCGGCGCTTGTCCACCAGGTCGGTCTTGGTGACCACCGCCAGCACTGTCGCCTTCAGCTCGGCCAGCTCGCCGGTGATGAACCGGTCACCGCGCCCCACCGGCTCGTCCGCCGGGATGCACAGGCCGATCACGTCGACCTCCGTCCAGGTGGACCGGACCAGGTCGTTGAGGCGCTCGCCGAGCAGCGTACGGGGGCGGTGCAGACCCGGCGTGTCGACGAGGACCAGCTGCGACTCCGGTCGGTGCAGCACGGCCCGGATGACGTGCCGGGTGGTCTGCGGCTTGTTCGACGTGATGGCGATCTTGGTGCCGACGATGGCGTTGGTCAGCGTCGACTTGCCGGCGTTGGGTCGACCGACGAAGCAGCCGAACCCGGCCCGGTACGGTCGCGCCTGCGGATCCTGCACCGGGCTCACTCGGTCACCGTGCCGAGGACCGTGCCGTCCGGAGCGGCCAGGTGGACCGGTGCGTCCGCAGCGAGGTCGCGTACCGCCGCGTGCCCGGCACCGTCCAGCGTCGACGCCTCGGTCACCACCACCGCCGCCTCCAGCCGACTCGCCCCGGCCGCCACCGCCGAAGCGACAGCCAACTGCAACGCGGTGAGCGTCAGCGACGGCAGCGCGACACTGGCCGCCGCGTACGTCCGGCCGTCCTGGTCGCGAACCGCGGCGCCCTCCACGGCGCCGACCCGCGCGCGAGCTCCCCGGGCCAGGACGACGAGCTTGCCGTCCTCGGCGCTCAGCGCGCCCGACGCGGTGGGGGTGGGCCGGGCGGCAGGCGCGGCGGGTGTGTCAGGCATCGGCGGGTTGCCTCTCGTCGTCTCGATAGTTGTCCGTGTCGTCCCCGGGGCCGGCGTTCTCGCCACGCCCCGCGGTGTCCTGCTCGTGGCCCGGCTCCACCCGGCTGACCAGGACGGTGTCGATCCGGTTGCGCCGGCCGGTGGTGCCCTCGGCGACCAGACGGAGACCGGCGACCTCGGCCTCGGCACCCGGGATCGGCACCCGCCCCAGCGACTGGGCGAGCAGACCGCCGACCGTCTCCACCTCGTCGGTGGGTAGGTCGGTGTCGAACATCTCGCCGAGATTCTCCACCGGCAGGCGAGCGGTCACCCGCACCGAGGAGTCCCCGAGACGTTCGACGGGCGGGCGCTCGACATCGTACTCGTCGGTGATCTCACCGACGATCTCCTCCAGGATGTCCTCGATGGTGACCAGACCGCCGGTGCCGCCGTACTCGTCGACCACGATGACCAGGTGGTTGCGGGCCGCCTGCATCTCGGACAGCAGGTCGTCGACCGGCTTGGACTCCGGTACGAAGGTCGCCGGGCGCATCAGCTCGGCCACCGGCAACTGCTCGGCCCTCGGGTCCCCGCCGCGGGAACGCCGGATCAGGTCCTTGAGGTAGAGCACACCCAACACGTCGTCGACGCTCTCGCCGATCACCGGGATGCGGGAGAAGCCGGAGCGCAGGAAGAGCACGAGCGCCTGCGCGAGCGTCTTGCCCTCCTCGATCCACACCATCTCGGTACGCGGCACCATCACCTCACGGGCGATGGTGTCACCGAGCGCGAACACGGAGTGGATCATCTGGCGCTCGCCGTGCTCGACCACGCCGCGCTGCTCGGCCAGGTCGACCAGCTCCCGCAGCTCCACCTGGGTGGCGAACGGGCCCTCCCGGAAGCCGCGCCCCGGGGTGACCGCGTTGCCGATCAGGATCAGCAACGACGCGAGCGGGTTGAGTGCCCGGCCCAGCCAGCGCACCAGCGGCGCCACCGCACGGCCAACGGCGTAGGCGTGCTGCCGGCCGATGGTGCGCGGGGCGACGCCCACCACCACGAAGCTGACCACTGTCATCGCTCCGGCGGTCACCAGCGCGGCCCGCCAGCCGGCGCCGAAGCTGTCCACCGCGACGAGCGCCACCAGCGTGGTAGCGGTCAGCTCGGCGAGCAGCCGCAACAGCAGGAGCAGATTGAGGTGCCGGACGACGTCGCCGGCGACGACCTGGAGGGTACGGGCGCCGCGCACGCCGTCGCGGGCCAGCTCGGCGGCTCGGGCCGGTGAGACCGCGGCGAGGGCCGCCTCGGTCATCGCGATCAGGCCGGCCAACACCACCAGGCCGGCCGCGAAGACGATCAGCTGGAAGTCGGGAAGGCCGGCGGTGGCGCCGGCCGCGAGTAACGGAGGAGTGGACATCACTGGGTGCGGGTCGACCGCCAGCTCGCCAGCAGTCGAGCCTGGAGTGCGAACATCTCCCGCTCCTCCTCCGGCTCGGCGTGATCGTAACCGAGCAGGTGCAGCACCCCGTGCACGGTGAGCAGGTGCAACTCGTCGGCCGGCGCGTGCCCGGCGGTCGCCGCCTGTTTGGCCGCCACCTCCGGGCAGAGCACGATGTCGCCGAGCAGGGCGGGCTCGCCGCCGGCCGGTGCGGACTCACCAGGGCCGTGGTCGACGCTGCCCTCGTCCATGGGGAAGGCGAGCACGTCGGTCGGGCCGTCGCCACCCATCCAGCGGTGGTTCAGCTCGGTCATGTAGTCGATGTCGACCAGCAGCACGGAGAGCTCGGCGAGGGGGTTGACCCCCATCTCGTCGAGGGCGTGCCGGGCGACGGCGAGCACGGCGTCGGTGTCGACGTCGACACCGGACTCGTTGGCGATCTCGATGGACAACTGCTTTCCTCTGCTTTAGCGGCGGCGGCCGGCCCGGCCGCCCTGGGCGGGTCGCCCAGGCACGGCGTGAACGCCCTGCGCCTGCTGGTTCTCCCGCTCGGCGTCCCAGCGGGCGTACGCGTCGACGATCTCCCCGACCAGCTGGTGGCGGACCACGTCGGAGCTGGACAGCTGGGAGAAGTGCACGTCATCGACGTTTTCCAGGATCTCCCGAACCACCCGCAGGCCGCTGCTCGTCCCGCCGGGAAGGTCCACCTGGGTGATGTCACCGGTCACGACGATCTTGGAGTTGAAGCCGAGCCGGGTGAGGAACATCTTCATCTGCTCGGGCGTCGTGTTCTGCGCCTCGTCCAGGATGATGAACGCGTCGTTGAGCGTCCGACCCCGCATGTAGGCCAGCGGGGCGACCTCGATCGTGCCGGCGGCCATCAGCTTCGGGATCGTCTCCGGGTCGAGCATGTCGTGCAGCGCGTCGTAGAGCGGGCGCAGGTACGGGTCGATCTTCTCGTTGAGCGTGCCGGGCAGGAAGCCCAGTCGCTCGCCCGCCTCGACCGCCGGCCGGGTGAGGATGATCCGGTTGACCTGCTTGGCCTGCAACGCCTGGACGGCCTTCGCCATCGCCAGGTAGGTCTTTCCGGTGCCGGCGGGGCCGATGCCGAAGACGATGGTGTGGGTGTCGATCGCGTCGACGTACCGCTTCTGCCCGAGCGTCTTGGGGCGGATGGTGCGCCCGCGCCGGGAGAGGATGTTGAGTGTCAGGACCTCGGCGGGCCGCTCGGCGCTGCCCTGCTCGAGCATGCCGACGGTACGCCGGACGGCGTCAGTGGTCAGGGTCTCGCCTTTCTCGATGAGTTCGAGTAGCTCGCTGAAGACCCGCTCGGCGAGAGCGTTGTCCGCGGGGTCACCGGTGATGGTGATCTCGTTGCCGCGAACGTGCACGTCACTGTTGACCGAGCGTTCGACGAGTCTGAGGATCTCGTCGCCTGCGCCGAGCAGATTGACCATGATCTTCGGATCGGGCACGGTGATCCTGGTCTGCACCCGGGGCGGGCCGGGAGGTGGGGTGCCGGTCATAGGTTGGGCCGAAGGGCCCTGCGCACCTGCTCTCGATCTCGGCGCCGGCCTGCTGGCCTGGCGTGCGGACGTTACACCCATCGTATCGGTTCAACGCGGGCCGCATCGCGCCCATTTCCGCTGGCCGCGATCAACTCCCGGCCCGGAAGTCGTACCTGTCGAAGGTCTCCTGGTTCCGGGTGAACCGGTACGTCGCCCAGTGCATCCGGACCACCGCGCCGGCCTCGTCCCGGGTCAGCCGGAGCAGCTCACCGGCCTCCCGTCCGGAGACCACCCGGAACACGTCCGGTTGGTCCGCCAGCGGGGTGAAGATCGCCGGTGGTCGTCCGGCCGGGTCACCGACCCCGCGCGCCTGCAAGGCGCCGTCATGCCAGGAGAAGACGTACTCGGAGCCCTCGCCCCACCACCGGCCGAGCGCACCACGCAGGGCCGCCGGCGCGGGTGGGCCGGGTCGCCACGGCACGATCTCGGCCGGGTCCTGCTCGACCGCCGCCGCGAGCAGCCGGTGCGACAGATCGAACAGTTCGCTCGCCGTGCCGGACGAGCCGAGCACCGCGGCGCCCATCGCGCCAGGCGTGCCGTCGCCGCCACGGCGGCCGTACACCCCGGCGAGGAAACCGGGCATGGCCCCGTCGTGCCCCACGTGCACCACCCGCTCCCCCTGCGGGATCAGGATCAGCCCGAGCCCGAAGCCGGCGCCCCAGAGCGTCTCGTCGGTGGTGGTCAGCGGCCAGCGCATCTCGTCCAGGGTGCCCGGGGCGAGGACCGCGCCGGCCGGGTCCAGCGCCGCCGGGTCGGCCAGGAACGCCGCCCAGCGGGCCATGTCGGTGGCGGTGCTCCAGAGCTGGGCGGCCGGGCCGACCGCGCCGAAGTCGGTCGACGGTTCCGGGTGCGCCTCGTCGGAGTACGCGTCGACCAGGAACCCGATGGCCGCCGTCGGCCGTGGGGTCACAGTGGTGTCGCTCAGCCCCAGCGGCGTCAGGATCCGCTCGGTGAGCGCCTGCGCCCAGCTTCCGCCCCGGAGCCGGGCGACGAGTTGGCCGAGCACGGCCAGGCCCAGGTTGGAGTAGTGGAACCGACGGCCGGTCGGCAGCACCCGCTCGGCCCGGTCCAGCTCGGCGACCAGTTGGTCGTCGTCCGGCGCGCGCAGGCTGTCCCAGACGTCGCCGAACGGCTCACGTTGCAGGCCACCGGTGTGCGACAGCAACCGGCGTACGGTCAGGTCGCCGTGCGCCGGGAGGTCCAGGTGCCGGCCCACCGGGTCGTCCAGGTCCAGCAGCCCGTCGTCGCGGCACTGGAGGACCAGCACCGCGGTGAACGTCTTGGTGACCGAGCCGATCCGGAACTGGGTGCCCGGCCCCAGCGGGCTGTCGGTGCCGGTCTCGCCGACGGTGCAGCTCCAGAGCGGCCGGTCGGCCCGGTGCAGCGCCGCCGACACCGCCGGCACCCGGGCCTCGGCCTGCACCCGCCGCACCAACCGGTCCAGGTGCTCAGTGCCGCGACCGTCGGGACCGCGCTCGCTCACGCCGTCGCTGCGCTCGCTCACGCCAGGTTCCGGGCGAGCATCGGGCCGAGCGGCGCACCACCGAGCAGGTGCGCGTGCGCGTGGAACACCTCCTGCCCGCCGTACGCGCCGGTGTTGAACATCAGCCGGAAACCGTCGCCGAGCAGGCCCTCGTCCTCGGCCACGGCGGCGGACGTCGCCAGCACGTCGGCGGCCAGCGCCGGGTCGCCCTGGGCGAGCGTCGCGACGTCGGCGTAGTGCTCCTTCGGAATGACCAGGACGTGCACCGGCGCCTTCGGGTCGATGTCGCGGAAGGCGAGGGTGGTGTCGGTCTCCCGGACCACGGTGGCCGGGATCTCCCCGGCGACGATGCGGCAGAACAGGCAGTCGGATCCCATCGGGGCAGTGTAAGGACTAACGGGTCGGGGATGCTCCGGCGCAGCATGCGCCGCCGGCCCTGTTCGCACGGAAGGTACGGCTGAGGCAGGATGGCCGGCATGACGGATCGGGCGGTACTCGTGACCGGGGCCTCGCGCGGGATCGGCCGCGCGGTGGCGACGGCGTTCGCGGCCGACGGCGACCGGGTGGCCATCCACCACCGCGACTCCGCCGACGCGGCCGAGCAGCTACGCGCGCAACTGCCGGGCGCCGGGCACGTGGTGGTCCGCGCCGACCTCACCGACCCGGACGCGGTCCGGGTCATGGTGGACCGGGCCGCCGAGCTGCTCGGCGGGCTGGACGTGCTGGTCAACAACGCCGGGACGTACGGCGACCGCGACGACCCGCACCCGATCTTCGGCGCCTCGTACGACCAGTGGCAGCAGCGCTGGCAACAGGTGCTGGAGACCAACCTGACCGGCGCCGGCAACGTCATCTGGTGCGCCGCCCAGCACATGCGTGAACGCGGCGGGCGAATCGTCAACGTCTCGTCCCGGGGCGCGTTCCGCGGCGAGCCGCACCAGCCGGCGTACGGCGCCAGCAAGGCGGGGCTGAACGCGCTGGGCCAGTCCCTCGCCGTGGCGCTCGCGCCGTACGGCATCGCTGTCGCCACCGTCGCGCCGGGCTTCGTGGCGACCGACATGGTCACCGAGTACCTGCGCGGTGAGGAGGGCGCGGCGATCCGGGCGCAGAGCCCGTTCGACCGGGTGGGCAGACCGGAGGAGATCGCCGCCGCCGTGCACTGGCTGGCCTCGCCGCAGGCCGAGTGGGCCTCCGGCACGATCGTCGACCTCAACGGCGCCTCCTACCTGCGCAGCTGAGGTCGACGCCGCCGGCAGATCACCCGGCCGGGGAGGTGGTTGGCGGTTCGCGGGCGGGTAAGTCCCACCGACATGGCCGACTCCGCGCTGCTGGACCTCACCGCCGACTACCGGGTGGCCGACGGCCACGACGACGACCCTGTGCTGCTCCGCCCCGACGGCACCCCCGTCGACACCTGGCGCGAGGACTACCCGTACGACGAGCGGCTGGACCGCGACGAGTACGACCGCGACAAGCGGCTGCTCCAGATCGAGCTGCTGAAACTCCAGGACTGGATCAAGGAGTCCGGCGAGCGTCTGGTGATCCTCTTCGAGGGCCGGGACGCGGCCGGCAAGGGCGGCACCATCAAACGTTTCATGGAGCACCTCAACCCGCGTGGCGCGTCAGTGGTGGCGCTCGCCAAGCCGGACCAGCGGGAAGCCGCCCAGTGGTACTTCCAGCGGTGGTTGGCACACCTGCCGGCGGCCGGTGAGATCGTGCTGTTCGACCGTTCCTGGTACAACCGGGCCGGTGTGGAGCGGGTGATGGGCTTCTGCAGCCGCAAGGAATACCTGGAGTTCCTGCGGCAGGCCCCAGAGCTGGAACGGATGCTGGTGCGCTCGGGCATCCGGCTGGTCAAGTTCTGGTTCTCCGTCTCCCAGAACGAGCAGCGCACCCGGTTCGCGATCCGCCAGGTGGACCCGGTCCGGCAGTGGAAGCTGTCCCCGATGGACATCGCCTCGCTCGACCGGTGGGACGAGTACACCGAGGCCAAGGAGGCGATGTTCTTCTGGACCGACACGGCCGACGCGCCGTGGACGGTGGTGAAGAGCAACGACAAGAAGCGGGCCCGCCTCGAGGCGATGCGGCACGTGCTGCACCGCTTCGACTACACCGGCAAGGACCCCGAGGTGGTCGGCACACCGGACCCGCAGATCATCGGGCCGGCCGGGCTGGACCTGGGGCCGGAGGAAGAGGTGGTGCCGGTGTTTCCCCGCCCCTGAACGAGCCCGCCGCCCAGGGTCACCAACGGCCGAGGCGGGTGGCGAGCACGCTGAGGGCCGCCACCCCGGCGGTGGAGGTGCGCAGCACAGCCGGCCCGAGGCGTACGGGTCGCCCGCCGGCCTCGGCGAAGGCGGTCAGCTCGGCCGGGGCGATGCCACCCTCCGGGCCGACCACCAGCACGATCTCACCGGCGGTCGGCAGCTCGGCCGTGGTGAGCCGGTCCTCGGCCTCCTCGTGCAGCACGAACCCGGAGGCGGCACCGGCGATCCGACGGGCCACCGTGGCGGTGGACTCGTCCGGCGCGCCGGCCACCACCGGCAGCCACGGCCGGCGGGCCTGCTTGGCCGCCTCCCGGGCGGTGGCCACCCACTTCTCCCGGGCGCGTACGCCCCGGTCGCCGCGCCACTGGGTCACCGAGCGCGATGCCGCCCAGGGCACGATCTCGTCCACCCCGACCTCGGTCATCGCCTGCACGGCCAGCTCGCCCCGGTCGCCCTTGGCGATGCCCTGCACTGTCACCAGACGGGGTACCGGCGCGTCCGCGTACCCCCTTGAGGTGACGGTGACCTCCAAGCTGCCCCGGCCGACGGCAGTGACCACGGCGGCGGCCGTGCCACCCCGGCCGTCGGCGAGCAGCAGTTCCTCGCCGACGCGCAGTCGTTGCACGGTGGCGGCGTGGTGCCCCTCGGGGCCGTCCAGGGTCAGCGCGTCGCTGGCGGGCAGCGCCTCGACCAGGAACAGCGGTGCGGACACCTCAGGCGTGCCCGTTGAACGCGTCGCGCATCCGGGAGAAGAAGCCGCCCTGCTTGGATAACTCGGCGACCTCCTCACCACGGGTCTTGGCGAAGTCGCGCAGCATCTTCTCCTGGTCCGGGTCGAGCTTGGTCGGCGTCCGCACGTCGAGGTGCACGTAGAGGTCGCCTCGGCCGGTGCCGCGCAGGTGCGGCACGCCCCGGGCGCGCAGTCGCAGCGTGCTGGCGGGCTGGGTGCCGGCCTTGACGTCGACGGTCTCCTCGCTGTCCAGCGTCTTGATGGTCAGCCGGGTGCCCAGCGCCGCCGCCGTCATCGGCACGGTGACCCGGCAGTGCAGGTCGTCGCCCTTGCGGGAGTACACGTCGTGGGGGCGCTCGTGGATCTCCACGTAGAGGTCACCGGCGGTGCCGCCACCGGGGCCGACCTCGCCCTGCTGGGCCAGCCGGATCCGCATGCCGTCCTCGACGCCGGCCGGGATCTTGACGGTCAGCGAGCGGCGGGTCCGCACCCGGCCGTCGCCGGCGCAGGTGGGGCAGGGGTGCGGGATGGTGGTGCCGTAGCCCTGGCACACGGTGCACGGCCGGGCGGAGACCACCTGGCCGAGGAAGGTGCGCTGCACCGACTGCACCTCGCCCCGACCGCCGCACGCCTCGCAGGTCGCCAGGTGCGTGCCGGCCGCCGTGCCGGCGCCCGAGCAGGTGGTGCAGAGCACCGCGGTGTCGACGGTGATCGGGGCCTCGACGCCGAACGCCGTCTCGTGCAGGTCGAGTTCGAGTCGCAGGATCGCGTCGGCGCCCGGTCGGGTACGCGGCCGTGGGCCACGGGCACCACCGCCCGCACCGCCGAAGAACGCGTCCATGATGTCCTGGAAACCGACGAACGGGCCGGCGCCTCCGGGGCCGCCCGGGCCTCCGGCGCCGCCGCCACCCGGGGCGAGCGGGTCGCCACCCAGGTCGACGATCTGCCGCTTCCGGTCGTCCGAGAGGACCTCGTACGCGGCGTTGATGTCCTTGAACTTCTCCTGAGCCTCCGGGTCCGGATTGACGTCCGGGTGGAACTGGCGCGCCAGCTTGCGGTAGGCGCGCTTGATCTCGTCATCGGAGGCTTCCCGGCTCACACCGAGAATGCCGTAGTAGTCCCTGGCCACTGCGTTCCGTGTCCTCATGTTCGTCTCGCGTTGCGCCGGTCGGCGGCCGCAGCCGGCCGCATCGGCCCTGACCAATCAGTTCTGGGCCAGCAACTCGCCCACGTAGCGTGCCACGGCGCGCACCGTGGCGATGTTGCCGGGGTAGTCCATCCGGGTGGGCCCCAGCACCCCCAGGCCGCCCACGATCGTGGTGCCCGGGCCGTACCCGGTGCTGACCACCGAGGCGGCGCGCAGGTTGTCGAACTCGTTCTCGTCGCCGATCAGCACCCGGGTCGTGCTCGGCTCGGTCTCACCGATGAGCTTGAGCAGCACGACCTCCTCTTCCAGAGCTTCGAGGATCGGCCGCAGGGAGCCCTGGAAGTCGAGCAGGCCGCCCCGGGTGAGGTTCGCGGTGCCGGCCAACGCGATCCGTTCCTCGTGCCGCTCGACGAGCGTCTCCAGCAGGACTGTGGCGAGCGTGGTCATGGTCGGACGCAGCCCGGTCGGCGCCTCCTCGACCAGCGCCTGCACCAGCGGTGGCGTCTCGGACAGCCGGGCGTTGGCGAGCTTCTCGTTGATCAGTCGGCGCAGGTCGGTGACGTCGTCGGCCGGCACCGGCCCGGGCAGCTCCACGAGCCGCTGCTCCACCCGCCCGGTGTCCGCGATCATGACGAGCATCAGCCGGGTGGTGGAGATCGGCACCAGTTCCAGGTGCCGCACCGAGGAGCGGGCCAGGCTCGGGTACTGCACGACGGCGACCTGGCGGGTCAGCTGGGCGAGCAGTCGAACCGTGCGGTGCACCACGTCGTCGAGGTCGACAGCGCCGACCAGGAAGCGCTCGATGGCCCGGCGCTCGGCCGGGCTGAGCGGCTTGACCCGGGACAACCGGTCGACGAAGAGGCGGTAGCCACGGTCGGTGGGCACCCGGCCGGCACTGGTGTGCGGCTGCCGGATGTAGCCCTCCTCCTCGAGCACGGCCATGTCGTTGCGGACCGTGGCCGGGGAGACCCCGAGCTGGTGCCGTTCGACCAGCGCCTTGCTGCCGACCGGCTCCTGGGTGGAGACGTAGTCCTCGACGATGGCGCGGAGCACGGCGAGTTTCCGGTCGTCGAGACCCATCCTCCGCACCTCCTGTCGCACGTTGGCCACCGGCACCCTGGGCCGGTCGGGCCGTCCTGGCACTCGACTGTAGCGAGTGCCAGTCTACGTCGGCGGGCCCGCCGACGCGATGATCAACGGCCACCCGTCGGTGCGGCCCGCGCCACCCCGCTGGGCCGTTCGGCCCGCACTGCCCGGCGGTGTCGCTCTGGTGCGGCGTTGCCAACGGCCCCTACCGTGACATCCATGACTGAACCTCCCCGCCCTCCCGGATCGGGCGACCCCGGCAACTACCCGCCGGAGCCCACCTCCCCGGGCCCGTCCCCGTCGGCCGAGCCGCCCACCGCACCACTGTCCGGGGCTCCCGGCCCGGCCGGCTATCCCCCGGCCGGTGGCTATCCGCCGCCCACCGGTGACCAACCGCCGTCAGGTGGCTACCCTCCGGCAGGCGGCTACCCTCTGCCCGGGGGCTATCCCCCACCCGGCGGCTACCCGCCCGGCGGCTACCCGTCCGGCGGGGCCTACGGCGGCCCCGGCGGCGGCTACGCCAACAACGAGGACAAGACCTGGGCGCTTGTCGCGCACTTCGGCGGCGCCCTCGGCGCGCTGGTCAGCTTCGGTCCGCTGGGCTTCGTCGCCCCGCTCATCGCCTATCTGGCCCGCGGCCAGCAGTCGCCGACCGTCCGGGCACACGCGCTGGCCGCCCTGAACTTCCAGATCCTCTGGTCGATCATCGCGTTTGTGCTGCTCTTCGTGAGCTGGTGCCTGCTCTTCCTGCCCAGCATCGCCGTCGTGGTGATCCAGATTCTGTTCGGGATCATCGCCGGCATGAAGGCCAACGAGGGCACCCCGTACCGCTACCCGATGACAGCGAACTTCATCAAGTGACCCGGGCCGGCCGCTCTCCCGGCCGGTCCGGAGCTCCGCTGCCCTCGTCCCGGGGCAGCGGGCCACTCAGGGCAGCAGGTCGCGGACGACAGCGTCGGCGAGTAGCCGCCCGCGCAGGGTGAGCACCGCCTGGCCGGCGGCGTACTCGTCGGCGGCCAGCAGGCCGCCGGCCAGCGCCCGCTCGGCGCCGGCCCGCCCGGTGGCGTCGAGCACCGCCAGCGGGAGACCGCTGGCCAGCCGCAGCCGCAGCATCACGTCCTCCATGTGCGCCTCGTCGACGGTGAGCACCTCCCGGGCCAGGCCGGGAGACGCGCCGGCGGCCAACCGCTGGGCGTACGCCGAGGGGTGCTTCACGTTCCACCAGCGCACCCCGCCGACGTGGCTGTGCGCCCCGGGCCCCAGCCCCCACCAGTCCGCGCCGGTCCAGTAGAGCAGGTTGTGCCGGCAGCGGGCCTCCTCGGTGCGGGCCCAGTTGGAGACCTCGTACCAGGAGAGCCCGGCCGCGTCGAGCGCGGCCTCCGCGGCCAGGTAGCGGTCCGCGGCCACGTCGTCACTGGGGTACGCCAGCTCGCCGCGCTTCATCCGGGCGGCGAGCCGGGTGCCGTCCTCGACGATCAGGGCGTACGCGCTGACGTGGTCCACCCCGGCGGCGACGACCTGCTCCAGCGAGGCCGCGAAGTCCTCGGCCCGCTCCCCCGGGGTGCCGTAGATCAGGTCCAGGTTGACGTGCTCGAATCCGGCGTCGCGCGCCTCCAGGGCGGCGGCGGTGGCCCGGCCCGCGCTGTGTTTGCGGTCCAGGATCGCCAGCACCCCCGGGGAGGCGGACTGCATGCCCAGCGAGATCCGGGTGTAGCCGGCGGCCCGCAGCAGCTTCAACGATTCCGGGGTGACCGACTCGGGGTTGGCCTCGGTGGTCACCTCGGCGTCGGCGGCCATCCCCCAGGTGCTGTCGATGCCGTCGAGGATGCGGGCCAGGTCGTCGGCGGGGAGCAGGGTGGGCGTGCCGCCGCCGACGAAGACGGTGTCGACCCGGGGCGGCGGGTTGTCGCCGAGCACCCGGGCGGCGAGCGTCAGCTCGGCCAGGACGGTGTCGGCGTACCCCTCGCGGCTGGCGCCGCCGCCCAGTTCGGCAGCCGTGTAGGTGTTGAAGTCGCAGTAGCCGCAGCGGCTGGCGCAGAACGGCACGTGGACGTACACGCCGAAGCCGCGCCGACCGACCGCCGCGGTGGCGGAGGCGGGCAACGATCCGTCGACGGGGACGGTCTCACCATCTGGAAGGACGCCGGGCATGGCCACTAGTGTGCCCGGCATGACCTCTCCCGACGTCCTCGTGCGGGTCGCCACGGCCCGTGGGGTGACCACCCTCACCCTGGACAGCCCATCCAACCGCAACGCGCTCTCCACCGGCCTGATGACCCAACTGCTGGCCGGGCTGGCGGACGCGGTCGCCGACGAGGCGGTCCGGGTGATCGTGCTCGACCACACCGGCCCGGTCTTCTGCTCGGGTGCGGACCTGAAGGAGACGGCCGCGGCGTACGCCAGCGGGACCGTGCCGGCCGGCATGCTGGGTGACGTGCTCGCGGCGCTCTGGGAGTGCCCCAAGCCGGTGCTGGCCCGGGTGGCCGGTCCGGCGCGAGCCGGCGGGCTGGGCCTGATCGCCGCCGCCGACCTTGCGGTCTGCGCCGACGAGGCGACGTTCGCGTTCACCGAGGTCCGCATCGGGGTGATCCCGGCGGTGATCTCGGCGACCGTCCTGCCCCGGTTGCACCCCCGTGCCGCCGCCGAGCTGTACCTGACGGGGGACACCTTCGACGGGCGGCGGGCCGCCGAGATCGGCCTGGTCACGGCCTCGGTCCCGGCGGACGGGCTGGACGACGCGGTGCGCGGCTACTGCGACTCGCTGGTGCGCGGCGCGCCCGGGGCGCTGGCCGGCGCGAAGGAGCTGCTGCGCCGGCCGGGCACCGCCGAGCTGCGCGCCGACCTGGCCCGACTCTCCGCCCTCTCGACCGGCTATTTCCTCTCCGACGAGGGGCGTGAGGGGGTCATGGCCTTCCGGGAGAAGCGATTGAGTCGATGGGTGGCCGCGCTGGACGGTGGTTCCGCTGATCATGCCGGGTAGGCCCGGGGTATCGGCCGGTGACGAGTGGTCGCCGGGGCGCCGCCCGTGGTGGGGGCGCCCCGGTCTCCGGTCGGGTCACCAGGCGGTCGCGCCGCCGTCGACCGGGTAGTTCGCCCCGGTGATGTACGACGCCCGGTCGGAGGCGAGGAAGACCACCAGCTCGACGACCTCCTCGGGGCGCGCGAAGCGCTTGAGCAGCGTCTTGGCGGTGATCGCGTCGCGGGCCTCCTGGTTGTCACCGAGGTCGCGTTCGCTGGCCGGGGTGAGGGTGGGCCCGGGGCTGACCGCCACCGCGCGGATCCCGTGGGGCGCGCCTTCGAGCGCGAGCTGTCGCGTCATGCCGATGATGCCGGCGTTCGCGGCGGTGTGACCGACCATCGGCGGGACGTGGCCGCCGATCATCCCGGCCATCGAGGCGGCGCTGATGATGACTCCGCCACCGCGCCGGACCAGGTGCGGCCAGGCGAACTTCGACACGAAGTACGGAATGTCGAGTTCTCCGGTGATGGTGTAGCGCCAGTCCTGCACGGAGAAGTCGGGCATCGGGCCGAAGCGGAGCGCCGCGGCGTTGTTGTAGACCACGTCGAGCCCGCCGTAGGCGGCGGCAGCGTCGTCGACGAGCTTGCGTACCTGCTCGGGGTCGGTGAGGTCGACCGGCGCGATGCCGGTCATCTCGCCGCCGGCGCGGCGGACGAGTTCGACAGTCTCGTCGTTACCGGCGACCTGGAGGTCGGCCCCGACGACCTTCGCGCCCTCGCGGGCGAAGGTCAGTGCCGCGAAGCGACCAAGTCCCCCGCCGGTGCCGGTGATCAGCACGACCTTGCCATCGAGCGTTCCCATGGAACTCCTCCTCGTTCGGTGACCAACGCGTCCGGCTGTGCGGCGGTAGGTCGGATTGACATGTCAACCGACTCAAGTCCTTGACCGGTCAATCGCTTCCCGAAATGGCTTACCCGGTGACGGGCACGACAGCCCCCGCACCGAGGCGGGGTGGCGCGACGACGCGGCAGGTGAGATCGCGACCAGAGCGGGAACGTCGCCAAGCGGTACGCGGCAGCGGAGCCGGCCCCGAACCGGTCGCAGCAGCCCAGGCCGGGACCGAACCGCTCGGACGACCCGGAGGGGGCCTGCGGGGACGTACGCTTGGCAGACTGTCGATCTGGGGGTGTGGGTGCGAACTCGGGCAACCGTGGCGGGTGGAGTGGTGCTCATCCTCGTCGCCGTGATCGCGATCTGGCTCGTCGTACGGCAGGTCGGCGACAACCTCACGTTGCCGCTGATGGCACGCAAGTGCACGGTGCAGGCCGACGGACGGGTCGCGCTGGACGCCGACCAGATGGCAAACGCGGCGACCATCGCGGCGATCGGCGCGAAGCGTGGGATGCCCGAGCGGGCCGTCGTGGTCGCGCTCGCCACCGCGTACCAGGAGTCCGGGCTGCGCAACCTCGCCGACGGCGACCGCGACTCGGTCGGCCTGTTCCAGCAGCGACCGAGCCAGGGCTGGGGCACCCCGGCGCAGATCCGCGACCCGCGTTACGCGGCCAACCGGTTCTACGCGGCCCTCAAGAAGGTGCGCGGCTGGGAGAAGATGCGCGTCACCGACGCCGCCCAACGGGTGCAGCGCTCGGCGTTCCCCGAGGCGTACCAGAAGTGGGCCGACGACTCCGAGGTGCTCAGCCGCGCCCTGCTCGGCGACGCCAGCGGAGCGGTCGCCTGCACGGTGGGGCGCACCCCGGCGATGCACGGCGCGGCGGCAGCCGCCCAACTGACCCGCAACCTGGTGCTGGACTGGGGGCTGAAGGGCACCGACCCGACCGACCCGACCGGGTTGGCGGTGACTCCGGGCGACCAACGTGACGGCTGGCGGTACGCGCACTGGCTGGTGTCGCACGCCCAGGACCACGGGGTGAAGCGGGTCCGCTTCGGCGAACTGGAATGGACCGCCCGCGACGGCTCATGGGGCCGGGTGGACGGCCGGCAGAGTTCCGCCGGTCAGGTGGTGGCCGAGGTGTTCAACGAGGGTTGACCGACCCGGATCTCTTAACCGGCAGTCACCGCACAATCGGGCAACCTGCGTCAAATCGCGCTATTGGTCGCCCAGATCTCACTCTGTGCGTTTCCTCCGCTGCGTGGGGTCCCATTGCGGCCAAATACCGCACCGCGCCCTCCCCGCCGCCCGGACCACCGCGTTACGATCGGCGGCCTGTGCCAGAAAAGGTTTCACCTCATGGGGAGGGGTACGACGCGGTGTTCGATTACGGCGACCGGACCGGTTACGAACCGATCAGCGACACTGACCGCAAGGAGTTCCACGAGCAGGGCTTCCTCCTGCTGCGCAACGTCCTGACGGAGGACCACCGGGCGGCGCTGGAGGCGGCGGTCGACCGCGTCTACGCGGAGGAGCAGGCGAAGGGCACCACCAAGAAGGACGGCACCCTGCACCTGCTGGGCTTCCTGGAGCGCGACGAGCTCTTCGGTGAGCTGCTGACCCACCCGATCGCCTTCCCGTACATGTGGGGGCTGGCCGGCTGGAACATCTACACCCACCACAACCACCTGGACGTCACCCCGCCGGCCGCCGAGCCGGAGAAGCCGTACTGGGGTTGGCACCAGGACGGGTACCGGCAGAACTCCGACCCGGAGACGATGGACCCGAACCTGCCTCGGCCGATGTTCTCGCTGAAGGTCGCGTACGTGCTGTCGGATCTCTCCGAGACCGGCCGCGGCGCCACCAAGGTCATCCCGGGTAGCCACCTGAAGAACTCGCTGCCCCGGCCCGCCGACCTCACAGTGCAGAACCCCGACCCGGAGGGCACGGTGGAGATCACCGCCAACCCGGGCGACGCGTTCATCTTCGACCGCCGGCAGTGGCACTCGCGGTCGACGAACCTCTCGACCATCACCCGCAAGATGCTCTTCGTCGGCTACACCTACCGGTGGATCCGCCCGCTGGACGAGCTGCACCCCGACGTGAACGGCGAGTGGTACCGCAACCGCACCCCCGTGCAGCGCCAGCTGATCGGTGAGGGCACCCACACCGCCAACTACTGGGGCATCAACTGGGACGGGTACGTCGACGACGAGATCCCGCTGCGCAAGGAGCTCAAGGAGCGCGGTCTGCTCGACCGCAACATCCCCTGGCTGCGCTGATCCCCCGCTCGTAGGACGGCCCCCTGCCGACGCTCAGCGTTGACAGGGGGCCGTTCCACGTCCGCTCCCCCAGCGAGTGCGTTCCGGGCCACCGGTCGCTGTGGGGTCGGTAGCGTGGCGGGTGCGCAGGTCGGGGCGCGGCGCCCCCGCCCAGGGCGCGGGGTGGCACAGGAGGCAGCGCAGTGACGTCCGCCCCGCTCCCCCGGATCCTCCGCCGCCGCGGCGAGCCGGAATACCCGACGTTCCTGGAACTCTTCTTCGACCTGGTCTACATCTTCATGTTCTCCCGGCTCGCTGCCAGCCTGGCCGAGAACCTCACCGTTCGAGGCGCGGCGCAGACCGCCGTCCTGCTGCTGGCCGCCTGGTGGGTCTGGGTGCTGACCGCGTGGCTCACCGACCTGTTCAACCCCCGACTGCCGATCATCCAGGCAACCACTCTGCTGGTCATGCTCGGCACCTTGCTGATGGCGATCGCGACGCCGTACGCCTTCGGTCGGTACGGATGGCTCTTCGTCGCGGCCTACTTCGGCATTCACCTGGTCCGCGACGCCGTCCTGATCCCCGGCACCCGGGTGAACCGCCCGATCCAGGCCAGGAGCATCCGGGTGTTCTTCTGGTTCGGCATCACAGTGACGCCCTGGGTGGCCGGGGTGTTCGTGGACGGGACGGCCCGACTGGTGCTCTGGTCGCTCGCGGTGGCGGTCGACCTCGGCTCCGCCCGGGTCGGCTGGCCGACACCGGGGCTGGGGCGTACCGAGCTCGCCAGCCAGATCTTCACCGGGGTGCACCTCTCCGAGCGGCATCGGGCGATCTTCATCGTCGCGCTCGGCGAACTGATCCTGAGCACCGGCACGGGGCTGGCCGGCAGCGGGTTCACCGCCGGCGCGGTGGCCACCGGCGCGGTCGCGTTCGTGAGCGCGGTCCTGCTGTTCGCGCTCTACTTCCAGCGGGTCCAGCGGATCCTGGCCCCACCGAGCGTCGCCACCGTGGAACGGGTCCGTTCCGGCACCTCCACCTCGTACAGCCATCTGGTCATGGTGGCCGGAGTGGTGCTGATCTCGACCAGCACCTCGCTGGTCATCGACCGGCCGTTCGGCCACGCCCCGGCCGAGCTGATGATCGCCACCCTCGGCGGGCCGGTCCTGTTCCTGCTCGGCAGCGTCCTGTTCGATGCCGTGGTGACCGGCCGGACCCTGTGGTCCCGGGTGCTGGCGATCGTGGTGCTGTGTGCCCTGATGGCACCCGCCACACTCCTGCTTCCGCCCCTGGCCGCCCTGATGCTGGCGAACCTGGTCCTGCTGATCACCCTGGTCGGGGAAGGGCTGGCGGCGCGCAGCCGCCCGGTCGGGGCCGCCGCGCCATCGCGATGAAGGGCCGTCCGCGACCGCCGGAGTCACCGCAGCATCGGCGGTGCCGGCGTGCGCGTGTGTCGCCGGGTGCTCACCAGGTTCGCCGCGGCGATCAGGAGCAGCACCGTCATGGCGAGCAGGGCGACCAGCACCGGCGGCAGCAGGGGCGTGGCCGGTGCCACGCCCGCCAGCAGCACCAGCCCGGCCGACCGGGACCGCGAGATCCGCCCGAACACTGTGAAGTCGAGGACGCCCCGACCGACCAGGTACAACGCGGGTCCACCGAGGATCACCGCGGCCCACGAGGGCGGGGTTTCGCCCAACGGTCGGCCCACCACGAGCCGGCTGGTGACCGCCGCGCCGACGATTCCAGCCACCATGATCAGATGGGTTACCGCGGCGGACTGGGTGAGCAGCGCCGGGTCGGACGACCGGGCGATCGCCTCGGTCAGCAGCTCACCGGCGCGGTAGATGTAGATCCGCCACATCAACACGATGGTGGTGAACACCACGAGCAGTGCCCAGGCTCGCTCCCACGTGTACTCGCCCACGCTGAAGGTCGTTCCGGTCACGAAGATCGAGACACCGAGCGCGACGATGACGAACTGCCGGTAACGCTCGGCCACCCGCGCGCCGACCAGCGGCCAGTCGCGCGGTCGTGAGCGGCCGATCCCGGGCACCGGCCAGCCCAACGCGGCCGCGCCATACTCAACGACGACAGCGAGCGCCCAGATCGCCAACTGCCCCGAACCGCCGACGAGCGCCCCACCGATCCAGCCGATGCCCGCGACGGCCTCCCAGATCAGGATCCGGATGCTGCGACGCGGCGGTCTCCGGTGCGAGACGACCAGGATGTAGTAGGCCGCGGTACTGAGGTGGATGACCACGTACGTGGTGGCAAAGAACAGCCGGCGATCGCCGTACGCGTCGGCCGCGAGCGCGGCCAACAGCAGGCTGGCCGCCGCCACCCAGACGAACTGCCCCTGCCCGGCCGGGCGGGTCAGGTCGACGCTGTCCGCCGTCCACACGGTCAGCGCCCAGATCATCGTGAACGCGAGCAGTAGCACCAGCGTCTCGGAGAAGCCGGTCCAGGTCAGGTTGTCGGCCAGCACCGTCGCCAAGGTGACCAGCGCGAAGATGTAGACGAGGTCGAAGAAGAGCTCCAGGAACGCCGGACGCTCCAGGACCGGATCGGGTGACGCCGCCACGGCACCGCCGTCCGTCGCCATCGACATCGCGCTCCACCCGGTCCCCGCCACACACCCTCGGTGGGGACAATACGGGCAAGTCCCGCGCCGGGCCCGTCATCGGGTGTTCTTCCCGGCCGAATCCCGTCCCGACCCGGTCACCGCCACCGTGCGCCTCAGCGCCGTGAGCACGGCGGCGCACCTGGCATGCCCGTCGGTGCTCCGGACGGCGTCGCGGCGGGTGCCGTCCGCGGCCGGTCAGCCCTGGGCGGCGAGGCGTCGTCGGGCCTTGTCCCGGATCGACTCGGGCAGGTCCTCGGCGTCGAGCAGGCGCGGCAACAACTCCGGTTCCAGGCTTGTCGCCCGGAACACCTCGCCGATCGTCACCCCGTGCGCCGGCCGGTCCACCACCTCGACCGGGTCGCCCGCACCGACCTCCCCCTCGCGCAGCACCCGCAGATAGGCCCCGGGCGACGCCCGGACGGTGAACCGCTTGATCAGATCCGGTACGCCCCAGAACCCGGCGAAGGTGGTGCACGGCGTCCGGGGCTTGGTCACCTGGAGCAGGGCGGAACCGACCTGCCACTGCTCGCCGATCACCGCACCCGTGACGTCGATCGCGTAGGTGGTCAGGTTCTCGCCGAAGCCGCCGGGCGGTATGGCGCGGCCCAGTTCGGCCACCCACCAGGCGGCGTCCTCCTCCGCGTAGGCGTAGACCGCCTGGTCAGGACCACCGTGATGGGCACGCTCGCCGATGAAGTCGCCAGCCAGGCCGCCGGCGAGCACCGACACCGGGCCGTCGACCGGCCGCTTGTCGATGCCGCTGCGACCGCTCGCGTCGCCGGCCCACCCGGCCTCGGTCACGATGCCGAGGTTCACCGCTGCCACTCTGCCCGTCATGACCGCCAGCCTAGTGGCGGGCGGGGCTCAGCCCTTGACGGCGCCGGCGACCAGGCCGGAGACCATCCGCCGCTGGACCAGCAGGAAGAAGATGATGACCGGCAGTGTGAACAGGGTGGACGCGGCCATCACCGGCCCCCAGTTGGTGTCGTCCCGACCGAAGAAGAAGGTCATCGCCACCGGCAGGGTGTAGCTGCCCTGGTCGTTGATGAACGTCAACGCGAAGATGAGCTCGTTCCACGCCGTGATGAAGGAGAAGATGCTGGTGGCCACCAGGCCGGGCGCGACCAGTGGGAAGAGCACCCGGCGGAAGGTCTGGGCCCGGCTGGCCCCGTCGATCGCCGCCGCCTCCTCCAACTCCTTCGGCACCGCCGCGACGAACCCGCGCAGCATCCAGACCGCGAACGGCAGCGAGAAACCGAGGTACGTGAGGATCAGGCTGGGCAGGGTGTTGTACAGACCCAACCGCTGGATCATCAGGAACAGCGGGATGACCAACGCCTCCAGCGGGATCATCTGCACCACCAGCAGCATGATCAGGAAACTGGTCCGCAGCCGGAACCGGAACCGGGCCACCGCTGTCGCGGCGAGCAACGCCACCAGGCCGCTGAGCACCACAGTGGAGACGGCGACCAACGCGCTGTTGAGGAAGAAGTCGAAGAAGCTGACGCCGGGGATCAGGTTGCCGGTCAGGATCTCCCGGTAGTGCGCCAACGTCGGATGGGTCGGCACCGGCTGCGGAGTGGCCGAGAAGATCTCGTTGCTCGGCTTCAGCGAGGTGGAGATCATCCAGTAGACCGGGAACGCCGCGAAGAGCGCGACGAGCAGCCCGGCCGCGTTGAGGGCGACCTTCTTCACGACTCGTCCTCCTGCCTGAGCACCATCCGTACGTAGAAGCCGGTGACCACGAGGAGGATCAGCGTGAGGATCACCGCGATGGCCGCGCCGAGCCCGTACTTCGGCGGCGGAGAGAAGGCTTCGGCGTACGAGTAGATGGCGAGCATGAACGTCGGCCGGTCCTGGGTGCCGCCGGCCAGCACGAACTGCTGGGTGAAGACCTTGAAGTCCCAGATCGTGGAGAGCACGATCAGGATCCCGAACACCGGGCGCAGCAACGGGAAGGTGATCTTCCAGAAGACCCGCCACGGGCTGGCGCCATCCACCCGGGCCGCCTCGTGCAGCTCACTCGGCACGCTCTTGAGACCGGCCAGCACACTCACCGCGATGAACGGGAACGAGTGCCAGACCACCACCAGGGTGAGGATGGCGAAGAAGAGCAGCGGCGAGTTGAACCAGCCGTAGCCGGTCCAGTCGCTGCGCCCGAACAGGCTGTTCGAGAGCCCGTCCGGTAACGCGTTGAACAGCCACGTGACCAGGCCGCTCGTGTCGTCGAAGATCCATTTCCAGACGATGGTGCCGGTCAGCGCCGGCGTGGCCCAGGCGAGCATCACGCAGCTGGCCACGAACGTCGCCATCTTGCGGCCGAGCCGGTTGAGCAGCAACCCCACCAGGGTGCCGAGCACCATGGTGAGCAGCACGTTCGCCGCGGCGAACAGGACCGTGTTGCGCAGCACGGTCAGGAAGAACGGGTCGGAGAGGATGTCGGCGTAGTTGCCGAGCCCCACCCACGGCCACTCCCGATCGCCGCGCAACTGCCGGACGCTGTTCAGCCGGTAGAAGGACATCACCACCACCTGGCCGAGCGGCCAGAGCAGCAGCACCCCGATGATCAGCAGGGCGGGCAGGAGGAGCAGGTAGGGCAGGCGGTCCACCCGGCGACGCCGCCGCGCGGGGGTCTCCCGCGCGGCGGCCGTCTCCGGCACCTCGGTCAGCGTGGTCACTTGGCGTTGAGGATGCTTTCCATCTCACCGGCCGCATCGGCGGTAGCCTTCTCGACCGTCTTCTGACCCTTCATGACCGAGCTGTTCATCGCCTGGGTCACCGTCTTCGTCCGGCTGACCTCCACCCACTTCGGGGTGAGCGGCGTGAGCTTGGTGTTCTGCATGGTGGTGGCGAACGACGCCATCACCTTGTCGTTCGCGTACGCGCCACCGGAGACCAGGTCCTGGTAGACCGGGAAGAAGCCGAGGCTGCTGGCGAAGCTCTGCGCGTTCTTCTTGTTCAGCAGCACGGTCAGGTAGTCCCAGGCCAGGTCCTGCCGCTCGCTGTCCTTCCAGATCGCCACGTCCGAACCGCCCGCGAAACCGGGCGCCGCCTTGCCGTCCGGGCCGGGGATCGGGAACGTACCCCAGACCTTCTCGATCTCGGGGTTGTCCTTCTTGATGGCACCCTGCTGCCAGCTACCGGCGAAGGCCATCGCGGCCTTGCCGGTGGCGAACTGGGTACGCGCGTCGATCTCGTTCCAACCCGCCGCCGCCGGCGGGGCGACCTTGTGCACGGTCACCAGGTCGGTCCAGAACTTGACGGCCCGCTGCGCCTCCGGCGTGGTGTAGCCGGACTTCCAGGTGCCGCCCTGGTTGCTGGCGATCTCGCCGCCCGCGCCCCAGAGGAAGGAGTAGAAGGGCAGCTCGGAGTTGCCGGGCAGCGCGATGCCGTAGGTGCCCTTCTTCTTCGCCTGCACGGCCTTGGCCACCGTGACCAGCTCGTCCCAGGTCTTCGGGGGCTGCACGCCGGCCTCGGCGAACCAGTCGGTGCGGTAGTAGATCGCGCGCACACCCGCGTACCACGGCACGCCGTACTGCTTACCGTCGAGCTGCGCGTTGCGTACCAGGTCGGGCAGCAGATCCTTGCCGTCGGCCCAGCCGCCCATCCGTCCACTCACGTCGGCGAGCGCCTCCTGGGCGGCCCAACCCTGAGTCTCGGTGTTGCCCAGCTCGGTGATGTCCGGCCCCTCACCGCCGGCGAGCGCAGCCTGGAACTTCTTCGGCGCCTCCAGCCAGGGGATGTACTGCACGACCACGTCGGTGTCGGGGTGCTTCTGGCGGAACTCGGCCTCGACCCCGTCGAGGAAGGAGTTCTGCGCGTCCCCGCCCTCACCCATCATCCAGACCGTGAGCTTGCTGTCGTCAGCCGCGTCGTCGCCGGAGCCTCCACAGCCGGTCAGCACCATCGCGGCCGAGGCCACCATGGCGGTGACCGGGGCCAGCCGCTTCCACCTGTTCACGCCACTTCTCCCCTCGCGCCGCCTGGAACTAACCTTCTCCGCCGCACCCTAGTACGGAGAATTCCTTTACGACAGTGGGCGGGACCGGCCTAAGCGTGGCGACCGTACCGCAGCGGCCCGACGACCGGCACTCCAACATCCGGCCAAAGTGGGGCCTTCCAGCACGAAAGAGCGCCCGGCTCTCGGCCGGGCGCCCTTTTCCAGTCGTGCTGTCCTAGCGGTGGTGCTGTGTCTCCAGACGATGCCGGGTCGTTATCGGGTGATGCTGCGGCGGCGACCCACACCGGCCACCAGCGCGACCGCGATCGCGGCCACCACGACCTGCACCAGCAGCTCGCCCCAGTCGATACCGCTCGTCTCGGTCGCGATGCCGATGGCCCGCGCCAGGACGGTGCCCAGCAGCGCGGCGCCGACACCGATGAGCAGGTGCAGCCAGATCGGCATGTTCTGCCGGCCCGGGACGACCAGGCGGCCGAGCGCGCCGACGATGAGACCAACAACGATCGCAGTGATGATGCCCCACACGGTGAGCTCCACGGCCACCCTCCTTCAAGAATGTCTGACACACGGTGCGTGTGCTTCCTGTCGTGACCGTTAATTGCCCTACCCACCCAAAATCCAAACCGACTTTGCTCACCAAACGATCACGACTTGGCCGACAAGAACACGTACCACCGCAGCCCAACCGGGCCGCTGCACCGCCGGACCGCCGGCTCACCGGGCCGCTGCACCGCCAGGCCACCGGCTCACCGGGCCGCTCGACCGCGGGCCGCCGACGCCGCCGACGCCGCCGACGCCGCCGAGGCCATGATCAACACGAGGTCATTGAATCCGCGGTATCAAACCCACCGGGACACCGCGACTTCACCAAAGCCGAGTCGATCACCGCGATCCAGCCCGCCAGAGACGCCCGACTGCGCGGCAGAGACGTCCGACAGTGTCCCGGAGAGGCGGGCAGGACCCTGAAGACGTCCGGCCGGACAGCAAAGAGCCGCCGCACGGCAAAACACCGGCCGGCACGGCGAACACCGGCCGGCACGGCGAACACCGGCCGGACGGCGAAGACACCGGCCGGACGGCGAAGACACCGGCGGGGGCGTCGAAGACGTCGGACGGGACGCGGCGACGGCCGTCGCGGTGGGCAGAACGCCGATGGGCGCCCGACCTGTCGGTCGGGCGCCCATCGGAGGTGTCGCGGTGGTACGGGTTGGTGCTGTGGTGTTACCGGGTGACCCGGCGGCGGCCACCAACACCGGCCACCAGCGCGACCGCGATCGCGGCCACCACGACCTGCACCAGCAGCTCGCCCCAGTCGATACCGCTCGTCTCGGTCGCGATGCCGATGGCCCGCGCCAGGACGGTGCCCAGCAGCGCGGCGCCGATACCGATGAGCATGTGCAGCCAGATCGGCATGTTCTGCCGGCCCGGGACGACCAGGCGGCCGAGCGCGCCGACGATGAGACCAACAACGATCGCAGTGATGATGCCCCACACGGTGAGCTCCACGGTCGCCCTCCTTCAAAGAATGTCTGTCACACGAGGTGTGTGCTTCCTGTCGTGACGGCTAAATGCCCGACCCACCGAAAGCCCAAACCGACTCACCTCAATCAACGACGTCAGTCGTCGATGTTTTCGGAGGTGCGTCGGTTGACGGGTGAGTACGTCCACACAGGTAGGAGCACACTTCGCCGATCCGCCAGCCCCACGGCAGCGAGAAAAAATTTCCCGCACGCCACTGTCACACTCGCCGGACCCGCGCGCTCGGCCGGCAGTCAGCGGGCCCATCAGCCCCGACGGGTACAGGGTGGGCGAGGCGGATCGGGCCGAGCCACGCCATCCGGGCCCGCGCCACTCCTCGTTGCGCAAGATGTCCGAGCCCGCAGGTGACCGGGCGAGCACGAAAGGTGACCGGAAGAGCCCGCAGATGAAGGGACGAGCACGGATAGGTGACCGGACGAGCACGGATCAGCCACTACCGCGCGGTTCCAGGGCGATCAGGCACCAGGGCCCGCGAGGCAGGCGAGACGTCCGGAAACGCGACGCGCCCGGGTGCGGGTGGCACCCGGGCGCGTACGACGTCGGGAACTACTTCTTGCCGGCGGCCTTGCCGTCGCCGGAGTCGGAGGAGAGGGCGGCGATGAAGGCTTCCTGCGGCACCTCGACCCGGCCGACCATCTTCATCCGCTTCTTGCCTTCCTTCTGCTTCTCCAGCAGCTTGCGCTTTCGGCTGATGTCGCCGCCGTAGCACTTGGCGAGAACGTCCTTGCGGATCGCCCGGATAGTTTCCCGGGCGATGACCCGGCTGCCGATGGCCGCCTGGATCGGCACCTCGAACTGCTGGCGCGGGATCAGGGTGCGCAGCTTGGCGGCGATGGTGACGCCGTAGTTGTACGCCTTGTCCTTGTGCACGATGGCGCTGAATGCGTCCACCGGCTCGCCGTGCAGCAGGATGTCCACCTTCACCAGGTCGGACGCCTGCTCGCCGGAGGGCTCGTAGTCGAGCGAGGCGTAGCCCTTGGTGCGGCTCTTCAACTGGTCGAAGAAGTCGTAGATGATCTCCGCGAGGGGCAGCGTGTAGCGCAGCTCCACCCGGTCGGCGGAGAGGTAGTCCATGCCGAGCAGGGTGCCGCGCCGGCCCTGGCATAGCTCCATGACCGCGCCGACGTAGTCGTTGGGCGTCAGCACCGTGGCCCGGACGACCGGCTCGTACACCTCGGCGATCTTGCCGGTGGGGTATTCGCTCGGGTTGGTGACGACGATCTCCTCGCCGTCGTCCGTGATCGCCCGGTAGACGACGTTGGGCGCGGTGGAGATCAGGTCGAGGTTGTACTCGCGCTCCAGCCGCTCCCGGATGATCTCCAGGTGGAGCAGGCCGAGGAAGCCGCAGCGGAAGCCGAAGCCGAGCGCGCCGGAGGTCTCCGGCTCGTAGTCCAGGGCGGCGTCGTTGAGCTTGAGCTTGTCCAGCGCCTCGCGCAGGTTCGGGTAGTCGGACCCGTCGATCGGGTAGAGGCCGGAGTAGACCATCGGCTTCGGGTCCTTGTAGCCACCCAACGCCTCGGCGGCCGGCCGGCTGTTGATGGTGACCGTGTCACCGACCCGGGACTGCCGGACGTCCTTCACACCGGTGATCAGGTAGCCGACCTCGCCGACGCCGAGCGCCTCGGCCTTGACCATCTCGGGTGAGATGACGCCGATCTCCAGCAGCTCGTGCACCGCGCCGGTGGACATCATCTTGATCCGGTCGCGGGCGCTGATCCGGCCGTCGATGACCCGGACGTACGTGACGACGCCGCGGTAGACGTCGTACACCGAATCGAAGATCATCGCCCGGGCGGGCGCCTCGGCGTCGCCGACCGGTGGAATGAACTGCCTGACGATCTCGTCGAGCAGGTGCGGGACGCCCTCACCCGTCTTGCCGGAGACCCGGATGCAGTCGGCGGGGTCACCGCCGATCAGGTGGGCCAACTCCTCGGCGTACTTCTCCGGCTGCGCGGCCGGCAGGTCGATCTTGTTGAGCACCGGGATGATGCGCAGGTCGTTCTCGAGGGCCAGGTACAGGTTGGCCAGGGTCTGCGCCTCGATGCCCTGCGCGGCATCGACCAGCAGCACGGCGCCCTCGCAGGCGGCCAGCGACCGGGACACCTCGTAGGTGAAGTCCACGTGCCCCGGGGTGTCGATCATGTTGAGCACCGCGTGCTCGCCGGCCCGCTCACCCTCGCGGATGGTCCACGGCATGCGGACGGCCTGGCTCTTGATGGTGATGCCGCGCTCGCGCTCGATGTCCATCCGGTCCAGGTACTGCGCGCGCATCTGCCGCGGGTCGACCACGCCGGTGAGCTGCAACATCCGGTCGGCCAGGGTCGACTTCCCGTGGTCGATGTGGGCGATGATGCCGAAGTTCCGGATGCGACCGGGGTCGGTGGCACCAGGGGCGTTCGCGCCGGGATCGAGCTTCGGTGGCACAGCGGTCCGTTCTGGTCGGCTGACGTGAACAGGCCGGCGCGCCGCCGACCCCCTCTATGTTCCCACGCCGCCGGGGTACGCCCGCTGTGCGGGCGATGGATCGGCCCGAGGACCCCTCACTCCATCGGCGGCTCGACGAAGAGCGCGGCCAACCGGGGCAGCCGCCGACGCGCCTCGTCCTCGTCGTCGAAGTCCCAGAAGTCGTTGAGGTCCGGCGTCCGCACCGGGTCGCGGTCCGCCGGGAGTTCGGTCGCTGTGGCCTTGCGGTACGCGTCCCAGGGCACCGAGAGCATCTGCTCGGCGGAGAACTCCTCACCGCTGAGCGAGGCCGCCCGCACCTGGGGCAGTTCGGCCAGCGAGTCCGGTTCGGCGACGGCGCGGGCGAAGACGGCCCGACCCTGGGTCATCAGCCAGCCCCGGAAGTGTTCGAAGCCGTCGGCCGAGGCACCCCCGTTGATCAGGTACGCCGCACCCCACAGATCCGCCTTGTGCGAGGCGGCCAGCACCCGCGTCTGGTGTCGCGCGTACCCGATGATGTCGTCCGGGTCGCGCTCGGCGAGCAGCGCGACGGCCCGCGCGGCGACCGGGCCGGGCTCACCTCCGCCGCCAGCCCGCGCCTCGTCGATCAACTGCCAGAAGTCCTCGGTCCTCATGGCTTGGCAGTCTGGCAGTGTCGCCGTGCGTCGCGCACGTGCCCCGGGGCAGCATGGTGGGATGTCCTCTCCCCTGCTGCCGCCCGTGCCGTACCACGCGAGCGCCCTGCGCCCGTCGTGGCCGGCGTTGCCCGCGGCGCTGCGGGCCGCCGTCGCCGAACGGCTCGGCGCGCCGGTGGTCACCGCCCGGGTCGCGGGCGCGGGCTTCACCCGGGGGTTCGCCGCCGTGCTCGACACCGCCGACGGTGGTCGGGCCTTCGTCAAGGCCGCACCCGCCGCCGAGCAACCGCATCTGGTCGAGTGGTACGCCCGAGAGGCCGCGATCCTGGATCGGCTGCCGGTGGACCTGCCGGCGCCCCGCCCCCGGTGGACCCTCTCCACGGCCGGCTGGTTCGTGCTCTGCACCGACGCCGTCGACGGGCACACCCCACGCCTGCCCTGGGTGCCTGCCGAGTTGGAAGCGACCCTCGCCGGGTACGCGCAGGTCGCCGCCGCCCTGGCCGACCCGCCGGCCGAGCTGACTACCCTCGGTCTGCCGCGCCTGGCCGACCTGGCCCGGTCGGACATCCTCTGGTGGGAGGAGGTCGCCGCCGGCCGCGAGCCGATCCCAGCACTGCCCGCGCCGCTTCGAGGCCGGCTGCCCGAGCTGGTGGAGTTGGAGTCCCTCCTTCCCCGGTACGCCGCCGGGGCGACCGGCCTGATCCACGGGGACCTGCGGGTCGACAACGTGCTGATCGACTCGGACGGCCGCGCCTGGTTCTGCGACTGGACCTGGGTCTGCTCCGGGCCGGCCTGGTTCGACCTGGCCGGGCTGCTGCTCACCGCGTACGCCAGCGGGCTGGACGCGGACCGGCTCTTCGCCGCGCACCCGGCCACCGCCGGCGCGCCCCCGGACGCGTTGGACGCGACCCTGGCCGCGTTGGCCGGCTACTACCTCACCGGCGCCGCGGCGGCACCGCCGACGGCATCGCCGCACCTGCCAGCCCACCAGCGCTGGAGCGGCGAGCAGTCGCTCGACTGGCTGGCCCGCCGCCAGGGCTGGTGCTAACCATCACCCCGGCGGTCCGGTGCCCGGCGGTCCGGGCGGCGGGCGGTGGTCCGCCTTTGGTGATCGACTCGGGTTCCTTGATAGCGCGGTGTCAACTCGCTGCGGATACCCCGGTTTCCGTGCAGGCGAGTGGATCACTGCCGGTGGCGCCGCGACCCGTGGAGCGGCGTTTGGCAGAGCCGTTTTGGCTCGTCCCGGGCAACCTGGTAACCTGGCTCTTCGCGCAGCGATGACGCATGTTCGTCATCACGCGCAATAAGCTGACCAACCCGAGCTATCAAGACGAGGCTGTCGCGTGGCGAACATCAAGTCCCAGATCAAGCGCAACCGGCAGAACGAGAAGGCCCGGCTGCGCAACAAGTCGGTCAAGTCGTCGCTGAAGACCGCCGTCCGGAAGTTCCACGAGGCTGCCGAGGCCGGTGACGTCGAGAAGGCGACCGCGCTCATGCTCGACGCTTCGCGCAAGCTGGACAAGGCCGTCAGCAAGGGCGTGATCCACTCCAACCAGGCCGCGAACCGCAAGTCCGCGATCGCGAAGCGCGTGGTGTCACTCTCCGCCTGACGACTTCACCGTCAGACTGATTCGGAAAACCCCGGGCCCCCGGCCCGGGGTTTCCGTGTGTCCAGAGGTCGGCCATACACGGGCTGGATCACCACCGCCGTCGCCACCGGGCTGCCAGTCATCAGCACCTTCGCCCGGCACCTCACCGCAGACCTCGACGCGGTCATCGCCGGACTCACCCTGCAATGGAATTCCGGGCCCGTCGAAGGCAACGTCAACCGGATCAAGATACTCAAGCGGCAAATGTACGGCCGCGCTAACTTCGACCTGCTCAGGCCGGTGGCCAGTTCCGTAGTGCGGCGTCGGCTACTTGTTGCAGTTCCTCGCAGGTCGCGCCGCCGGCTGCCTGGACAGCGACGCCGTTCGCGATCGTCATGACGTAGCGGGCGATTTTTTCCGGATCGGCGTCGGAAGGCAGGTCGCCCTCTGCGACGGCCTGCCGGAACCGGTCGCGCAGCAGCCCTTGACCGCCGGCACGCCATGCGGCGAGGACGTCGCGGGCGACCCGCCCGGTCTCGCCGGTGGCCAGCGCGCCCTGGACGCCGAGGCAACCGGCGGGGAGTCCGGGCAGGGTGTTGGCGCGGGCGGAGCCAGCGAGGAAGGCCATGGCGACCTCGCGGGCGGTGGGTGCCCGTAGTGCATCGGCGACGTAGGCGCCGGGACCCAGTTCGTAGCGCTGCAGCGCCTTGCGGAACAGGTCCTCCTTGTTGCCGTAGGCCGCGTACAGGCTTTTGCGAGAGATGCCCATGGCCTCGGTCAGGTCGGTGAGGCTGGCCCCCTCGTAGCCCTGCGCCCAGAAGACCGCCATCGCCTTCTCAAGCGCCGCCTCGGCGTCGAACTCCCGCGGGCGGCCGATCGGTGACGTGCACACTCCCACACTCTACCACTTTGGCACCGACCGGTGCAGAACTGCTATCCTCGAATTCTGCACCGATCGGTGCAGAATTTTTTCCCAGTTGGGAGCCGCATGCTGCGGCACAGAGGAAGAGGAAGAGGAACACGATGACTGAGAGTGGTCTGCGCGACTGGTACATGCGCTACGCCGAGGCGCTCAACAACCACGAGTTCGACCGGATGGGCGAGTTCATCAATGACGAGGTGGTGCTCGGCGGCCACCCCGGTAAGCGCGAGGACGTCGTCACGGTCCTGAAGGGCATCGCCGACGCCGTCCCGGACATCCACTGGGAGGTCGACGAACTGCTCTTCGACCGCGACGGCATCGCCGTCCGAGCCATCAACACCGGCACCCCCGTGAAGGAATGGCTCGGCGTTCCGCCGTCCGGCGCCTCGTTCAAGATCGTCGAATACGCCATCTACCAGGTCAGCGACGGCCGGTTCTCGCATATGACGAACTTGCACGACTCGGCCGAGATGCTCCGGCAGCTGACTGCCTGACCGACGGGGCTCCAGCTGATCCGCGAGCCACAAAGCCCAACAGCCAGCTGGAGTACCCGCGCGGGTCTACGAGCGGGTGAGAGGGATGCACCCTCGATGAAGCCAAGGACCAACCTCGTCAAGCAGTAGATCACCACAAACGACACGTGGGGGCGCCGACGTCGGCGCCCCCACTTGATCTAATTCAAGATCACGCCTAGCGCCAACTTAGTTCCGGTCCTTAAGCTCCAGCGCTTTCAAGGACGCCGAACAATCTGGTGGTGTCGCAAATCGAGGACACGAGTTCCGCTGACGATCCTGCGGCACCGAGACTGACGTCCAGCCGGCGCCCAGAAGCGCGGAGGGCAGTCACGGAGCCGTCTTGGCTCCCTAAAATGGGCCAGAACCCGGCGCGCTCAGTCTGACGGGTTGGCCCGCCGGGGCGGTGGCACCGGGTCGGCGGCGATCACCACGCCGGGCACGCTGTGTGAGACCCACTCCACCCGGGCTCGGCCGACCACCGGTTCCATCTGCCGACGAAACCGGTCCCGTTCCTGCTCGGGCACGAGCGCGGCGGAGCGGACCACTATCGCGGCCACCATGTCGTTGAGTTTGACCATGACCGCCACCACCACCGGCAGCACCAGCACCGCCCACCAGCTGACCAACTCGGCGAGGGCGAGCAGCACCGCCAGGGCGATGGCACCCTCGAAGAAGAGGAAGCACAGCACGCCGCCGGGGTTGACGAACCGTAGGCCGAGGAGCCGGGCGTAGAGCGGCCGGTAACGCTCCTCGTCCACGCGGACGGTGGCCCACGCTGGGCGGTTCGTCCCCGTCACCTGGCGCTGCCCTGCCGGGCCGCCGCGACCGAGAAGACCGCACGCTCCAGGGCGTACGCCCGGTCGTCGGAGCCGCCCTTGACGGCCGCGTTGCACTCGGCGGCCACCTGCATGGCCCGGACCAGGCCCTCCGGCGTCCAGCCCCGTCCCTGCCGCTGCGCCCGCTCGATCTTCCAGGCGGGCATTCCGAGGCTGCTGGCGAGCTGGTACGGGCTACCCCGCCCGGCCGACGCCACCCGGGCCACCGTACGCACCCCGTCGGCCAGGGCGTCGGCGATGGGCACCGGGTCGACCCCGACGTGCAGGGCCCAACGCAGTGCCTCAAGCGCCGCCGGCACGTCGCCGACCATTGTGGCGTCCGCCACGGTGAAGCCGGTCACCTCGACCCGGCCCCGGTAGTAACGGGAGACCGTCTCGGCGCTGATCCGCCCGTCTGTGTCGGCGATCAGCTGGGAACAGGCTGCGGCCAGCTCGCGCAGGTCGTTGCCGACCGCGGCGATGAGCGCCTCGGCGGCGTCGTCGGTGCACTTTCCGCCGGCCCGGCGGATCTCGTCGCGGACGAAGGCCACCCGGTCGCGGTGCCCCTTGAGCTTGGCGGCCGGGATCACCGTCGCGCCGGCCGCCCGCAGACCGTCGGCGAACGCCTTGCCCTTGGCACCCCCCAGGTGCAGCACCAGCAGCTGGACCTCCGGGTCGGGATTCTTCGCGTACGCCAACAGCGCGGCGACCAGGTCCTTGCGGGCGTCCTGGCCGGAACGCAGGATCAGCAGCCGGCGCCCGCCGAACAGGGAGGGGCTGAGCATCTCGGCGATCTCGCCGACGGTGAGCGCGCTGGCCTGGTATTCGCGGACGTCCACCTCGGGGTCGACACCGCGAACCTTCGCGACAGCTTCGGTGACCGCGCGCGTGGCGAGCAGTTCCTCGTCACCGAGGACGAGCAGAATGGGGGCGAGGCTGGCGGGGGTCACGTCGCCCATATTCGCACGGCCTGCGGCGGGATCGTGCCTGCTCATTCGCTGCTTGATCGGCGCAGCCCGCACACAGCGCAAATCCAGACATCTATCTCAATTCCCCTTCTAATCCGCAAGTCGCCCCGATAGTCGAAACTCCGCCTCCTTGATCCACACCGGATCAAGGGAACCGCGGAGGGCAGCCGTGCGCGACTCAGGGCTGCCGGCCGGCGGGCACACCTCGGCGGGCTACCGCCAGACCGTCGCCCGTTCGGATCGCCGCCACATCGCCGTCCGTGTCGGTACGCAGCACCCGCACGCCGCCCCTGCCCAGTTGGGCGAGCAGACTCGGACTCGGGTGCCCGTAGGTGTTGCCGGTGCCCACCGGCACGAGCGCCACCGCCGGCCGGACCGCGTCGAGGAAGCCCGGGTCCTGATACGCCGACCCGTGATGCGCAAGCTTCAACACGTCCGCCCATAACTGGCCGGGCGCCGCCCGGGCAACCATCGCGTGCTGCTCCTCGGTCTCCGCGTCCCCGGCCAGCAGGATCCGCACCCCGGCCACCGTGGCGAGCAGCACCAACGAGTTGTTGTTCGGGTCGGACCTGGTCCCGGTCAGCGGGTACGGCGGGCCGAGCACCAGCAGGTCGACCCCGCCCACGGGGTGGCGAGCGCCGGCCACGGTGGTCAGCAGCGCGGCCCGCCCGCCGGTGGCTGCCGCCCGAACCAGGTCCCGGCCGCTCTCCGGGTCCGTCGACGACGGCGTCAGGACTGCACCCACCCGCCTCCCCCGGAACACTCCGGCCACCCCGCCCACGTGGTCCGCGTGGAAGTGGCTGATCACCAGCAGGGGCACCTCCCGTACGCCGAGCCGACGTAGGCAACCGTCCACCGCGCCCGGTTCCGGCCCGGTGTCCACCACCACGGCCCGGCCGGGGTCGACCGGGAGCACCAGGGCGTCGCCCTGGCCCACCGCGCAGGCCACCACCACCCACCCGGCGGGCGGCCAGCCGGCGGCTACCAGCCGAACCGGCAGGGCACCCAGCACGGAGGCAACCCCCACCACCGCCACCAGCCGGCGTACGAGTGGTCGGCGCACCGCGATCAGCAGCGCGACGGTCAGCCCGGTCAGCAGCAGGGCACCGGGGACCCCGCCCGGCCACGGCAGGGTGCCACCCGGCAGTCCAGCACCCTGTCGGGCGATGACCACCAGCCACCAGGCCGGCCAGCTCGCCAGCCACGCGACGAACTCGGCACCGGCCGGCCAGATCGGCGACACCATGGCCGCCAGCACGCCCAGCACTGTCGCTGGCGCGATGGCTGGCACCGCCAGCAGGTTCGCTGGCACCGCCACCAGGCTCACCGTGCCGGAGATCCCGGCGACGACCGGACCGCAGGCCAGTTGGGCGGCCGCCGGCACTGCCAACGCCTCGGCCAGCCCAGGTGGGACGCCTCGCCGACGCAACCCGTCCCGCCAGCGCGGCGCGAGCAGCAGCAGGCCACCGGTGGCCAGCACGGAGAGGGCGAACCCGGGATCCCCGGCCAGCTCGGGGTCGACGAGGACCAGCACCGTCACGGCGGCGGCCAGCGCGGGCAGTGCCGCCCGAGGTCGACCGGCGGCGAGCGCGGCGAGCGCGATCGCTCCCATCGTGGCGGCCCGTACGACGCTCGGCGACGGGCGGACCAGGATGACGAACCCCACCAGCGCCACCCCACACAGCGCGGCGGCGAGCCACGGACCGGCGCGCGACCAACGGGCCAGCAACAGCACCGCGCCCACCACGATCGCCACGTTGGAGCCGGAGACCGCGTTGAGATGGGTCATCCCGGTGGCCTGGAAGTCCTCCTCGACGGCGGGTGGCAGTCGGCTGGTGTCGCCCACCACCAGACCGGGCAGCAGCCCACCGCGGTCGTCGGGGAGGGGCGCGCAGGCCCGTTGCAGGCCGGCACGCAGTGCCCCGGCGGCGCGCTGCGCCCAGGACGGCGCGCCGTGCCGCTGCGGCGGATCGTTGGTGCTGAGCACCGCCGCGGTGAGGTCGCCGCCGCGCGGAACGCCGAGCCGGCCGTCGACGGTGAGGCGCTGCCCGGGCAGCAGGCCCCGCCATGCCGGGTCGGTCGCCAGGACGAGCAGGCGCACCGACGCGTGGATCCGTCGACCATCCGGGCCGGTGAACCGGACCAGCTCGGTGGACACCAGCACCATGCCCGGCCGCCCGGCGCTCCGGATCGGACGCGGGTCGTCCCGGACGACCAGGTCGGCGGTGATCGGAGCGCGTTGTTCGGCGAGGGCACGGATCGCCGGCGCGTCGCGAACGGCGAGCCGGGCGGCGGTGGCCGCGCCACCGCAGACCACTCCGAGGCCGACCGCCACGGCCACCCACCCGTAGCGCCGCACCACGGCTCTGGGACGGCCGAGGCGGCCGAGCAGATGCACGGCGCCAATTGCCGTCAGACCGGCCGCCGTGCCGGCCACCAGCAGCATGGCGCGGCTGCCGAGATGCAGCCCGGCAAGCGCGGTGAGCCACGCCGCCACGGCGAGCCCAGCCAGTCGCAGATCCGGCGGCGGGGACGGCGACTGGCTGGCCCGCGGTGGGGCGGCGGCGACGGCGGACCCGCTCACACCGTCACCAGATCCTTGAGCTGCTCGTAACGGGCATCGCCGATCCCGTCGACCTGGCGTAGGTCGCCAACGGACTTGAACCCACCGTGCTGATCTCGATGAGCGAGGATCCGTTGGGCGAGCACCGGGCCGACCCCGGGCAGCGCGTCGAGCTGCGCCAGTGTCGCGGTGTTGAGGTTCAGCGGCCCGACGGCAGGTCCCGCATCGCCCGCCGCAGGCCCGGCCGCACCGCCCGGCACCGGCGGTGGCGTCACCCCGACCACGATCAGCTCGCCGTCGGTGACCTTGCGGGCGGGGTTGAGCAGCGCCACGTCGACCCCCGGGAGCGCGCCGCCGGCCGCCTGCACCGCGTCGGCAAGCCGGGACCCGGCCGGCAGGCGTACCAAACCGGGTTTTCGGACCTTTCCCGCGACCGCCACCACCACCTCGCCGGAGCCGGACACGGTGGGGTCAGCAAGGGGCACGGCCGACGCGGTCTCGCTGACCAGCGGGGCGACCGGCTCCGACCGCGGCCGGGCCTGCCAGGCCCAACCTGCCGCACCCACGACCACCACCACGGCGACCACCGCCAACGCCCGCACACCGCGCCGCCCGGGGTCGAACGCCCCTGGGCCGGGCAACCGTGGCTCCGGTGGGACCGTGAGGCCGTCCGATGCCGGCTCCGCGACCAACGCGGCGGCCCGGGGCAGCACGTCCGCGGGCTGCGCGCCGACCAGGGAGGACGGGGGTACGCCCGCGTGCGGAGCCTCCGGCCGGGGCGGCGGTGCGACAGCCGCCTCCGTCAGCCGGCGCAGGCGCTGGCGTACCTCTGTCTCCTCGTCGTGCGACACAGCGCGACGCTATGGCGGCGGCCGGGACGGTGGGAGATGACGGCACTGTCCTGTGGACAACCATCGCCACTGTGGACAACGCCCTGATCATGGCCCGATCTGGTAAACGACAGCCCATGTCGACGCGGGGCCTGGGCAGCCGGTCTGGTTGCCGGCACCCACGTCGAGCGGACCACCCTCACCTGCAGGGGAAGTCACTCCTCCATCGCCGCGCTCGCCCGTACCGAACCCGACGGACGCCGAATCCCCTACGCCCGGGCGAGAGCGGCCCCGCGGCCCACGAGGCTCAGCAGCGAAGCTGCTGGCCGGTGGGGCAACCGCGCCCGACCGGCCGACGGGCCTGCTACAGGTACGGCCGGGTGATGATCTCGATCGCGTGGCCGGCCGGGTCGAAGAAGTAGAAGCCCCGCCCACCGTGCTCGGTGTTGGTCTCCCCCTCGCGCTTCAACTGCGGGTCGGCCCAGTACGTGATGCCACGCCCCTCGACGAACGCCAGGCATCGCGCGAACAACTCGTCGTCGACGAGGAACGCGTAGTGCTGCATCTGGATGTCCACCGGCGGCTCGGCGAACTGGAGCAGCACACCCTCGTCCAGCCGGACGTTGGCGAACGGCCCCCACGACGGCGCCTCCGGCAGCTCGAACAACTCCCGGTAGAACGCGGCCGAGGCGCTCTTGTCCTTGCTGGCGATGATGGTGTGGTTGAACGTGACTGTCATCCGTACCGTCTTCTTTCCCGGTCGATCCGAAGACCCGACCGGAGGCCCAGCGTTCACCCAGCCACGCAGATGACGAAGCCCCGGGGGCACCGACGCCCCGGATCCCGCACGAGAGACGCGCACATCACGTCGATCTCGGCGTGGTGGCTGAAGTAGCCAGAACCTCCGGGGGTAGGCCCATCTGGGGCGCGCACGGAGGCTAACACAGCGGCGCGGGCAGGATCATTCACCGTTTCTGGAGCATGACCGAGGCGACTTCTGCCATGACCACCAACGCCCAATCGAGTTGTCGGCACTCGCTGTGTCCTCGGCACTCCAGGCACCCGCCCGCCCGCCACGGCTGGTCGAGCGCCCGGGTCCAGTGAGCATCCAGCACCCGCTTGGCCATGAACAGTTCGGTCGCCGTGGACACGGGTTCATCGATTGGCATGTTCGGCGCCTCCGCGCGATCCGAAGTAGCCCGCCCTGGGGGCCGAAGCCTCGCGATGCGCTCCCTCAGGGCGGGCAGACCGGATACCTCAGGAGTGCTGAAGTCCAGGAGCACCCGGCCACTGTCTCACTGTATCCACTGTCTCAGTGTAGTCAAGTTCTCACTATCTCCACTTTGCTGCGTTGTCGCCTTGTCTCGATCACGCCCGGACTGGAAACATGATCTCCGCTGAAGTCCGGGAGAGCCGCTCATGCCGACGAGACCACCGCACTACCGCCGTGTGGCGGACGACATCGAGCAGAAGATCCGCTCAGGCGAATACTCGCCTGGCCAACAACTGCCGTCGGTGTCCGAGATCGGCGAGCTCTACAACGTGGCACGCTCCACGGCCTATCGAGCCGTCAAGGAACTGCACGAGCGGAACCTAATCTACGGTCAGCAGGGGCAGGGCGTCTTCGTCGCCGACAGCTAGCGTCGATGGCGACACCCGCGCCCTACGTATGGTCAGCGAGCCTCCGGGTCGAGGCCGAGCACCGCTCGTCCCCCGTCGACCGGCAGGATCACCCCGTTGACGAAGCTCGCCGCCGGTGACAGCAGGTACGCGACGGCCTCGGCCACCTCCTCGGCCCGCCCGATGCGGCCCACCGGGTGCAGCCGATTCAGCTCGGCGTCGATCCACTGGGCCTGGGTGGGCTCCTGCGCGGCCAGGAATTCGGCGTGCCGCTCGGTGGCGATCGAGCCGAGCGCGACCGCGTTCGCGCGGATGCCGTGTTTGCCGTACTCGACGGCCAACGCCCGGGTCAGCCCCTCCACGGCGGCCTTCGCCGTCGCGTACGGCAGGGCACCGGACACCGGCCGGCGGGCCTGGTGCGACGAGACGTTGACGATCGCGCCGCCGGCGGCGCGGGCCAGGAAGCGCCGGACGGCGACCGCGGCGCCCACCACGGCGGGGCGCAGGTTCAAGCCGATCAGTTCCAGCACCGTGTCGGCCGACGCGGAGTGCAGTGCGGCATCGCGGAACACCGCTGCGTTGTTCACCCAGCCGGTCAGCGGCGCGGCGCGTTCGGCCAGTTCGGCGGCGCGTTCGGCCACCTGCTCGTCGGCGGCGTCGCCGATCACCGCGACGAGCCGGTCGGCGGCCGGATGGCCGGCCAACCAGTCGACCGCGTCGGCGTCGCGTTCCAGCACGACGATGGTGGCGCCGGTGGCCAGCAGTCGTTCCACCACGGCCCGGCCGACACCGCGTCCGCCCCCGGTCACCACGCACGACGTGGGCAGGACTCAGCCCTCCGGTCGGCGGTGGACGACCACGCAGGCCAGGCCCGGCCCTGCGTGCGCGGCGACGACGGCACCCGCCTCGGAGACGTACGTGTCGTGCAGCCGGTCACCGAACCGCTCGGTCAGCGCGGCGCGCAACGCCTCGGCCCGTTGCGGCGCCGCCAGGTGGTGCACCCCGAGGTCCACGTCGTCGTCGCCGGCTGCCTCGACGGCCAGGTCCACGAGACGTGCCACTCCCCGGCTGGCGGTGCGGACCTTCTCGCGGAGCACGATCGCACCGTCCGGCATATGCATGATCGGCTTGACGGACAGCGCGGTGCCGACCAGCGCCTCGGCCGCGTTGATCCGGCCGCCCCGGCGGAGGAACTCCAGCGTGTCGACGTAGAACCAGACTGTGGTGCGGGCAATGGCGGTGAGCGCCGCGTCGCGTACACCGGGAAGGTCGGCGCCGGCCTCGGCGGCGGTGGCGGCGGCGATGGCCGGAAAGCCCAGGCCCATGCCCGCCGAGCGGCTGTCCACGACCTCGACCCGGCCGTCCAGGTCGGCGGCGGCGAGCCGGGCGGCCTCGACCGTGCCGGACAGCGCGGCGGAGAGGTGCACCGAGACGATCCCGTCGGCGCCGGCGTCGAGCAGTCGGCGGTACGTCCGGGCGAACTGCTCGGGTGCCGGGCGGGAGGTGGTCGCTGTGACCCGGCGGGCGCTCAGTGCCAGGGTCGCGTCGGCGGGCTGGGTCTCCACCCCCTCCAGCCCTTCCGCGCCGTTGAGCACGACTGTCAACGGCACGACGGTGAGCCGGTGCGCCTGCACCAGCTCGGGCGGAAGGTAGGCGGTGGAGTCGATGACAACCGCGACGGGCATGCCCGGCACGCTAGCCGATCGCGGCCGTGAACGCCGAGGCGCGAGTGCTCAGACCGCGTCGACGGCGACCGGTGCGGTGATCAGGCCGACGTTGTGGGCCCGCAACTGCCACCCGCGGACGTCGTCGTGGCGCAGTTCGGTCCAGTGGCAGTTGGCCAGCGAACCGACGGTGCGCAGCACGGCAGCGTCCCAGCCGAGCAGGTGACCGATGCCCTGCCGGGAGCCGCCACCGTGAGTGGCGATCACCACGGTGCCGCCCGGGGCCGCGTCGGCTGCCTCCTGTAGCGCGGCGCCGACCCGCTCGCCGAGGTCGTGCAGGGGCTCCAGATCCGCACCCGGGTCGGGGTCTCCGGCCCGCCAGCGCGCGTACTCCGCGGGGAAGCGTTCGGCGACCTCGGTGAGGTGCAGACCCTGCCACTGGCCGAAGTGCCGCTCGCGCAGCCGGGCGTCGGTGCGGACCGGCAGGCCGGTCAGCGCGGCGAGCGCGGCGGCGGTCTCCGCGGCGCGGCTCAGGTCGCTGGCCACGATGGCGTCGGGCCGAAGCGCCGCGAGCAGCGGGGCGGCGGCGCGGGCCTGGTCGCGGCCAATCTCGTTGAGGGGCACGTCGGTCTGCCCCTGGACGCGGTTCGCGGCGTTCCAGTCGGTGTTGCCGTGCCGCCAGACGATCAGTCGGGTCATTCGGCGGCGGCGGACCCGCTGGCGTCGGCCTCGACCAGGTCGCGATCGACGAACGGGATGGTGGGGCAGTCCTTCCAGAGGCGGTCGAGCCCGTAGAACTCGCGCTCCTCGGTGTGCTGGACGTGCACCACGATGTCGACGTAGTCGAGCAGCACCCAGCGGCCACCACGCTCGCCCTCGCGCCGCACCGGCTTCGCCTTCTCCGGCAGCTCGAGCAGGCTCTCCTCGATGGCGTCGACGATGGCCAGCACCTGACGCTCGTTGGGGGCAGCGGCGAGCACGAACGCGTCGGTGATGGCGAGCTGGTCGCCGACGTCGATGATCGTGATGTCCTGCGCCTTCTTGTCGGCGGCGGCCTGCGCGGCCGCGATAGCCAGCTCGTGAGCGCGTTCGGAAACTGTCACCGTTCTCCTTCGATCAAGCGTGCGATCCTCCAAGCGTCTCATACCCGGCGGCACCCCGATCGCGCAGTTCTGCTCGGTTAACTGCACGAATGTGGGCATAACGGGTGCGCTCAGCGCTGATAGAGGCTCCGCTTGGCGATGTACTGCACCACACCGTCGGGCACCAGGTACCAGACCGGCTCGCCTCTGGCGACCCGAGCACGACAGTCGGTCGACGAAATGGACATCGCGGGCACCTGGATCAGGCTGACGGTATCCGCCGGAAGGTGCTTGTCACTCAGCGGGAAACCGGGCCGGGTCACGCCGATGAAGTGGGCCAGCTCGAAGATCTCGTCCAGATCCTTCCAGGACAGGATGCGTTGCAGGGCGTCCGCGCCGGTGATGAAGAACAACTGCACCTTCGGGCCGTACTCGGCCTGCAGGTCACGCAGCGTGTCGACCGTGTAGGTCGGCCCGCTACGGTCGATGTCGACCCGGCTGACCTGGAAGCGCGGGTTGGAGGCGGTGGCGATCACGGTCATCAGGTATCGGTCCTCGGCCGGGCTGACCGGCTCGTCGGCCTTCTGCCACGGCTGCCCGGTGGGAACGAAGACCACCTCGTCCAGGCCGAACCGGTCCGCCACCTCGCTGGCCGCCACGAGGTGCCCGTGGTGGATCGGGTCGAAGGTGCCACCCATGATCCCGATCCGCCGGATATCTTCCTCCACCCAATGATCGTAGGCCGAGCGTCGTGGCGGACCGTCCCGGCCCGGCACCGCCGTGCGCGGGCATCGGAGGACGTGGTGCGACAGGGGTCGCGGCAGCCCTGCACGGCGGCGTATATTCGTCTACGAGTAACCGTCGACGAGCGAGGGGAATCATCGTGGCGAAGCGGCGCAAGGTCGGCAATCTGCTGGCGCTGGCCGTGCTGGCCGCCCTGGTCCAGCGGCCGATGCACCCGTACGAGATCGCCACCGCACTACGTGCCTGGGGCAAGGACCAGGACATGGAGTTCAAGTGGGGGTCCTTCTACACGGTGATCGGCAACCTGGACAAACACCACCTGATCGAGGCGGTGGAGAGTGTGCGCGAGGGCCGACGCCCGGAACGCACCGTCTACCGGATCACCGACGCGGGGCGGGCCGAGCTGGTCGACTGGGCCCGCGAGCTGGTCTCCACCCCGATGGCGGAGCACCCACGCTTCCGGGCCGGGTTGTCAGTGCTCGCCGCGCTGCATCCCGACGAGGCCACCGAGCTGCTGCGGCAACGGCTCGATCTCCTGGAGGCCGCGCTCCGCCAGGACCGCGACGCGCTGGACGGGCACCTGCGGGAGATCCCGCGGCTGTTCCTCGTGGAGTCGGAGTACGACCTCGCCATGCGGGACGCGGAGGCGGCCTGGCTGCGGGCACTGCTCGCCGAGCTGACCTCGGGCAGCTACCCCGGGTTGGACACCTGGCGGACGTTCCACGAGACCGGCGAGATGCCGGCCGAGCTGACCGAGTTGGCCGCGAGAGGCAGCACCCCGGAGGCCAACCCCGACACCCCGACCACCAACCCCCCGGAGGCCAGCCCCGACAGCAGGAGCCGGAGAGCCGACACCACCGGCTGAAGAACGGCCCCGGCGAGGTGCGCCAACACCTCACCGGGGCCCTGACCCCGAACCGACGCCTGGGAAGGCACCCGGCCCGAAGCGGCAACCACGAGGATAACCGGGCTCCCTCCCAGGTCCGCGTGCCCGCGCACCGGCCGCACCAGGTCCGCGCGCCCGCGCATCAACGACCACCCACCCAGGGAGAGAGCATGACCACGGTACGAACCGCGATCGTCATCGGCGGTGGCATCGCCGGGCCGGTGACAGCGCTCGCGCTGCGCCGCGCCGGCATCACCGCAACCGTCTACGAGGCGTACCCGACAACGGCCAGCGGCATCGGCGGCACCCTCGCCCTCGCGCCCAACGGCGTGGCGGCTCTGCGTACTGTCGGCGCCCACGAGGCGGTGACGGCGATCGCCACACCGATCGGCCGCAGCGCTCTGGCCGTCGGCCGCCGCCGCATCGAGATGCCCACGCTGACCGGGGTGCCGCCGCTGCACGTGGTGCATCGGGCCGAGCTTTACCAGGTGCTGCACGACCAGGCATTCGCTGAGGGCGTGCCGTTTGCGTACGGCAAGCGGCTGGTCGGCGCCGAGCAGACCGACGACTGCGTGATCGCCCGCTTCGAGGACGGCAGCACCGCGACAGCCGACATCCTCGTCGGCGCGGACGGGATCCGCTCCACGGTCCGGGGTCTCATCGACCCGGCCGCGCCCGGTCCCCGGTTCACCGGACTGCTCGGCGTCGAGGCGGTCGCCCGACACGAGGTGGACGCCGAGCCGGGCACTATGACGTTCGCGTTCGGGCGACGCGGCTACTACCTGTACTGGCCGGAGCCGGGCGGCGGCACCCGGTGGGGGGCCAACCTGCCGCAGCAGCGGCCGATGAGCCTCGTCGAGGCCCAGGCGGTGCCGGCGGAGCAGTGGATGGACACGCTGCGCGCCACCTACGGCGACGACGACCCGGGCCGGGATCTGGTAGCGACAAGCAACGCCGACGACCTGCAGGTGGTCGGGTCGTTGCAGATCATGCCGCCCGTGCCGCACTGGTATCGGGGCCGGATGGTGCTGGTCGGCGACGCGGCGCACGCGCCGTCGAACAGTTCGGGGCAGGGCGCGTCGTTGGCCATCGAGAGCGCGGTGCAGCTCGCCCGCTGCCTGCGTGACCTGCCGGACGTCCAGGCGGCGTTCGCCGCGTACGTGCGGCTGCGTCGTACCCGGGTGGAGAAGGTCGCGGCCCGGGCGGCCCGGATCAACCATGCGAAGGCTCCCGGTGCGGTCGCGCGGACGCTGATGCCGTTGCTGATGCCGCTGATGGTCCGCACGGTGCTGGACCCGGAGAAGACCATCGCCGACGAGCAGCGCTACGTCATCGACTGGGACGCGCCGGTCACGGCGGAGCCCGCCCTGCGCTGAGCGGTGGGCCGCGCGGGGTGGCCGGCCAGCCACCCCGCGCCAGCAACCCGCGGCGGATGGTCGGCGCTCAAGCCGACGCGGCGGCCACCGCCGTCCGGGCGACCAGCGCGCGGCGCAGGTCGTCGTCGGCGTCGGTCACCACCCGGCGCAGCCCGGGAGTCAGATCGTCGCGGGCCAGCAGCGCCGCGGCCGCCTCCCGGGTGGGCTGCGCCACGGCGTAGCGGGGGAACGCCAGGGCCGCCACCCGGTCGGCCGTCCAGGGGGTACGCCGGTGCGCGGCAGCCGGCATCTCCGCGAAGTACCGATCCACGTACGCGGTGGTCAGGTCGGCCTGTTCGGGCTGCCAGAACCCCTCGGTGATCGCCTCCAGCAGCCGACCGGACAGCTCGGTGCCCCGCACGATGATCTCCCAGGTCGCCTGCTTCGCCATTGGATCGGGCAGGGCGGCCCGGCAGTGGGCGGCCCGTTCCGCGCCCGCGGAGCTGTTGTCGGCGGCGGCCTCGATGGCGATCTCCGCCTCGCCGGCGGCGCCCAGCACCACCAGGCGACGCAGCACCGCCCAGCGCAGCTCCGCGTCGACCTTCAGACCGGCCGGCACGTCCCGGCCGGCGAGCCAACCGACCAGCAGATCGGCGTCGGTGGTCGCGGCGATCCAGCCCCGGGCGGCGGCGAGCTGCAACGACTCCCCGGCCGGCGCGCCGTCGAGCAGCCGCTGGCACGCCCCTGCGACCCTGGCCAGCGCCGTGGAGCGGGTCAGCGGGTCGAGGTAGCGGTCGACCAGGGACCGGCTGAGCGTCAGCACGTCCTCCGCGATGATCACCTCGGTCTCGGTGGGCAGCGCGGCGGCCACCAGATCGACCAGGCCGGTGACCGGCCGCTCGCCGTCGGTTGCCGCGTCCAGGGCCTCGCGCCAGAGCACCGCCCTCGCCAGCGGGTCGGTCAGAGCGGGCAGCACCTGCTCGACGGCGTCCGCCGACGCCGGGTCGAGACGTACCTTCGCGAAGGTGAGGTCACCGTCGTTGAGCAGCAACAGCCGGGCCGCCGGCTCGCCGGTCAGCGCACCGAGCACCGTCCGGCCTCCGTCGGTGTTCGGGTCGATGTCGACCTCGTCGCGCCGCCCGGTGCCGTCGGTCGAGTAGCGGCCCACGCCGATCCGGTGTGGGCGCAGCACCGGGTACGACTCGGGCGCGGTCTGCACCACGGCGACCTCGGTGTAGCGGCCGTCGGCGTCGACGGCGACCTCGGCACGCAGCGTGTTGACCTGCGGTCGGCGCAACCACAGCTCGGCCCAGTCGGACAGGTCCCGCCCGCTGCTGGCGGAGAGGCTGGCCAGCAGGTCGGCGAGGGTGGCGTTGCCGAAGCGGTGTGCGGCGAAGTGCGCGTTCAGACCGGCGAGGAACGCCTCGTCGCCGAGCCACGCGACCAGCTGCCGCAGCACGCTGGCCCCCTTGGCGTACGAGATGCCGTCGAAGTTGAGCAGGCCCTCCTCGGCGTCGGCCACCTCCTGCGGAGCGATCGGGTGGGTGGAGGGCCGCTGGTCGGCGGCGTACCCCCAGGCCTTGCGACGCATGGCGAAGGTGGTCCATGCCTGATCGAATCGCGTCGCCTCGGCGGTGACCCGGGTGCCCAGGTATTCCGCGAAGGACTCGTTCAACCACAGGTCGTCCCACCAGCGCATGGTGACCAGGTCACCGAACCACATGTGGGCCATCTCGTGGGCGATGGTGCCGGCCCGCTGCTCGCGCTGGGTGTCGGTGACCGCCGAACGGAACACGTAGTCGTCGCGGAAGGTGACCAGGCCCGGGTTCTCCATCGCGCCGCCGTTGAACTCGGGCACGAACGCCTGGTCGTACTTGCCGAACGGGTAGCGCTCGGTGAAGAGCTGGTGGAACCGGTCCAGGCACTGCCGGGTGATGGTGAAGATTTCCTCGGCGTCGGCGTCCAGGTGCTCGGCGAGCGACCGGCGGCAGTAGATGCCCAGCGGTATGCCGTCGTGCTCGGCCCGCCGGACGTGGTACGGCCCGGCGATCAGCGAGAAGAAGTACGTGGCCAGGGGCGCGCTCGCCGCGAACTCCCAGCGCCCGGGGGCCGGGTTGGCGGCCAGCTCGGCGTTACCGGCGACGATCCACTGCGGCGGCGCGGTGACCGAGAGGGTGACCGGGGCCTTGAGGTCGGGCTGGTCGAAGGCGGCGAAGATGCGCGGCGCGTTGTCGAGGAAGGACTCGGCGTAGAGGTAGGTCTCGCCGTCGGCCGGGTCGACGAAGCGGTGCATCCCCTCCCCCGTCTTGGAGTACGCCATCTCGGCCTCGACGAGGAGCGTGTTCTCCACGGCCAGGTCGTCGAGAGGGAGCCGGTTGTCGGTGAGCACTGCGGGATCGAGGTCGCGGTCGTTGAGGCGTACACCCAGCAGTGTGGCGGGCTTGACCTCGGCGAAGGTCGCGGCGCCGGCGGTGGCCCGGAACCGGATCTCGACGCGGGAGCGGAACACGTCACCGTCGCCGGTCAGGTCGAGGTCCACCTGATAGGACTCGACAGTAATCGCCGCGCCACGCGCGGTCGCCTCTACACGGGTCAGGCTCGGCATCCGCTTATCCTGCCCGATGGGGATCGGCACCCGGTCACCACACGACCCTCGGCACTGGAGGAAAGAACCATGGCGCAGCACCCCAAGGGCGACTTCGACCTCTCTCGGGCGGTCTGGCAGCGGGCCGAGGGGGACACCTCCGACAGCGCCGTTGAGGTCGCCTTCGTCGACGACCTGATCGGGATGCGCAACTCGGCCGAGCCGGACGGGCCGGTGCTGGTCTTCACCCAGGCCGAGTGGGACGCCTTCGTGGCCGGTGCGCAGGACGGTGAGTTCGACCTGGACTGATCGTGCCGACCGACCCGTCGGTGGTGGATCGCCGTGCCGTTGCCCATGATCGGGACACCGGCACGGTCAGCCCGACGGGCTGGCCGACACCCTCTCGGATCGACCACCCGGGGCTGGTGGTCAGTCATCGCCGGGGCCGTCGCCGTCGCCCCAGCCGAGGCCACCGGGGCCCTGGGCGTGGTGGAAACCCGGATGGTCCGCCACGTCGACGCACCGCTCTCCGTCCGGGCCGACCGCGCCGCAGAACAGCCGCTCGGCCCGCTGCCAGGCGTCCGCGGGTGACAGGGCCGCCGCCCCGAGTGCCACCTCCGAGCGGAGCAGGCTCAGCGCCTCGGCGTAGGCCACGGCCAGCTCCCGCGCCTCGGCCGGGCCTGGCGCGGTGAAGCCCAGGTGCACTGTGAAGAACCTGTGCGGACGGGTGGGCCGCCGCGGCGGCCCGATCAGTGACCGTCCGTCGCGGCCTTGGCCGAGTGCTCCGGCCGCTCGCCGCTGCCGCCAGTGCGGCGATCTGTTGTCGCGCATCCGCCCTCCCCGTGCTCGTCCCACCAGCAGCAAACCAGGTTTCGCCGCCCCTGGGAGGGGCCAGCCGCTCGGGATTCAGCGGCGGCGGCGGGGGTAAGCGCCGTGGTCCACGGCGACCAGCCATACCAGCGCATGAGGAGACCCGATGGCGACCATGCCGGCCGACCGCAGCCCGGACAGCACCCTCGCGCTGCTCCGCGCGGGTTACCGATTCATCGGCGAGCGCTGCGAGCGGTACGGCGGCGACGTCTTCAAGACCCGGATCCTGCTCGCCCCGACCATCTGCCTGCGCGGCCGGCCGGCGGCGGAGCTGTTCTATGACAACGACCGCTTCCAACGCGCGACCGCTATGCCGCTGCGCGTGCAGCGGACCCTGACCGGTAGGGGTGGGGTGCAGGGGCTGGACGGTCCGGAGCACTCCGACCGCAAGGCCATGCTCATGTCGATCATGACGCCGGCGGCGATCCAGCGGCTCGGTCAGCTCTTCGACGACGAGTGGCGGACCCAGGTCACCGCCTGGGAGGCCGCCGGTCCGGTGTCGCTCTACGACGAGCTGGGTCGTCTGCTGACCCGGGTGGTCCACGCCTGGGCCGGGGTGCCGCTGCCCGCGTCGCAGGTCGAACGGCGCACCGTCGAACTGCACGCCATGATCGAGGGTCCGGCGGCGCTGGGACCCCGGCACTGGCGGGGACGGGTCGCCCGGTACCGCGCCGAACACCTGCTCGCCGAGCTCATCGAACGGACCCGGGTCGGTTTCGCGCCGGCGCCGGCTGGCAGCGCCCTGGCCGTGATCGCCGAACACCGGGACGAGCGCGGCAACCTCCTCCCCCGGCGGATCGCGGCGGTGGAACTGCTCAACGTGCTGCGCCCGGTGGTCGCCGTGGACCAGTACATGACCTTCGCCGCCCTCGCCCTGCACGACCATCCGGCCTGGCGGGAACGGGTCCGTGACGACGACGAGGCGACCGGGCACTTCGTCCAGGAGGTACGCCGCTCCTACCCGTTCTTTCCGATCGCGGCGGCCCGGGTCCGGCGGTCCTTCGACTGGCACGGCCACCACTTTCCGAAGGGCTGGCGGGTGCTGCTCGACCTCTACGGCACCAATCACCATCCGACGACCTGGCCGCAACCGGAGCTGTTTCGCCCGGAGCGGTTCGCCGGCCGCCGGCTGGACCCGTTCGAGCTGATCCCGCAGGGCGGCGGCGACCACTGGGCCGGGCACCGCTGCGCCGGCGAGTGGATCACCATCGACCTGATGAAGCGCGCGGTCACCAACCTGACCGCCGCCATGCGCTACGACGTTCCCGTCCAGAACCTGGCCCTGGACCTGCACCGGATGCCCGCGCTGCCGCCCCTGGGCCTGACCCTCACCAACGTCCGCCGCGTGCCTGACCTCCGCCCCGCCTGACCCCGCCCCGCCGACCTCGGTGACCGGCGGGGCGGGTGCGTCCCAGCTCGTCACGGATGCAGAACGCTGCGCAGACAGCCGTCTTCCTTCTTCTCGAACAGCTCGTACCCGTGGACGCCCTGGTCCAGCGAGAGCTGGTGGGTGGCCAGATAGCCGGGCTCGATCTCGCCGGCGGCGAGCCGGTCGAGCAGCATCGGGATGTAGCGCTGCGCGTGCATCTGCCCCATCCGCAACACCAGGGCCTTGTTCATGGCCGCGCCGAGCGGGAACTTGTCGACCAGACCGGCGTACACACCGACGATGCTCACCGTGCCGCCCTTCCGGCAGGCCATGATCGCCTGGCGGACCGAGGTCGGGCGGTCGGTCTGCAACCGCGCCGCCTGCTTCACCCGGTCGTACGCGTAGGTCGGTCCGACGTCGTGCGACTCCATCCCGACGGCCTCGATGCAGGCGTCCGGCCCCCGCCCGGCGGTCAGCTCACGCAGCGCCTCCAGCACGTCGGTCTCCGCATAGTTGATCGTCTCGACCCCGATCCGTTCGGTGGCGGTGGCGAGCCGCTCCGGAAACCGGTCGATCATGATGACCCGCTCGGCGCCCAGGAGCTGCGCCGAACGGGCCGCCATCTGACCGACTCCACCGGCACCCCAGACGGCCACCACCTCGCCACCGGTGAGCCCGCAGAAGTCCGCCGCCATCCACCCGGTGGGCATCGCGTCGGAGGCGAACACCACCGAGTCGTCCGGCACCCCGTCGGGTACGGCGAAGGCGCCGATGTCGCCGAACGGCACCCGGATGTACTCGGCGTGTGATCCCGAGTAGCCACCGGCGGCGTGCGAGTAGCCCAGGATGCCGGCCGGCGAGTGCCCCCACAGCTTCTCGGTGAACACCGGTTGCGGATTGGAGTTGTCGCAGAGCGAGTACTGCTCGGTCCGGCAGTACCAACAGCCACCGCAGGCGACCACCGACCCCACCACCACCCGGTCGCCGACCCGGTGCCGGCGTACGCCGGTGCCGGTCTCCACCACCTCGCCCATGAACTCGTGGCCGAGGATGTCCCCCTCCCGCATCGCCGGCAGGTACCCGTTGATCAGGTGCAGGTCGGATCCGCAGACGCTGCTGGCCCGGACCCGGACGATGATGTCCCCCTCGGCGCGGATCTGGGGCTCCGGCACGTCCCGGACCGCCAACTTGCCGACGCCTTCCCAGCAGAGCGCCCTCACGCCCGTCCTCCCGTCATCAACCTCTCCCGCACCTTGTCGGTCGCCTTCTCCTGGGCAGGGCTGCGGCCGGACGGGTCGTCCCGGGTGTCCACCACCTGGCCACACTCGATCAGCGCCTTCACCCGCCGCAGCGCGTCCCGCAGCGCCAGGTCCGGCTCGTCGCCGCCGACCAGGCCGGCCAACCGACGCACCCGGCCGGAGCGGTAGCGCAGCTCGGCCCGGATCTCGGTGCCCCGCCCCTGGGGGGCTTCGGCCAGCTCGATCCGCCCCAGCTGCGGCATCGGACCGTCCTCGACCCGCCACCGCAGGGTGCCCGCCCCCTCGACGGTGATCTCGGCCTGCCACTGCGTCTCACCGCCGGCCCGGTCGCGGGCCACGCACCGCCAACGCCGCTCGTCGAGCTGCTGCAACGTGGCCCACCCGGCCAGCGCGCGGTCCAGCCGTTCGCGATCGGTCCAGAAGCCGACCACCTCGTCCCGGGACCGGTCCACGGTCACCCCGCGACGCACCACGTACCAGCCGTCCTCCCGCTCAGGCTGACGTCGACGCCGGCGCCGCGCCACCGCCCGCCCGACACCGACCGCCGTCGCCGCGGTGACGCCGAGCAGCGCCCACCTGGTTCCGTTGTTGGTCATCACGCTCTCTCCTCCACCCGGACAACCGGGCATGGACAGCTCTTACGGGCAGCGCTACCCGGGGTCCGGCAGTCGAAACGGCGCGCTGTTTGATCGACGAAAATGCGGGCAGATGCTGCTCGACACCGACCGCGACCTGTCCGCCACGGAGTTGTCATGTCCTCGTTCAGCCCAACCGGTGACGCCCGGCGCTCCACGCGTCGGTGGGACGTCGAACACCAGGGCGCCGGCACGCCACCGGCCCGCCTGCCGATGACGTACGTGCTGCCGCTGCGCTGGCACACCGACACGGGCCTGGCCGAGTTGACCGACTACCTGCGGTGGCTCGGTGACCGGGTCGAGGTGCTCGTGGTCGACGGCTCACCTCAGGACCTCTTCGCCCGGCACGCCGAGGCGTGGCGAGGGCTGGTCCGGCACCTCCCACCGGACCCGAGCGGGCGCGGGCTCAACGGCAAGGTGCTCGGCGTACACACAGGTGTCCGCGCGGCAGGCCACGAGCATGTGGTGATCGCCGACGACGACGTCCGGTACGACGAGGCCGCGCTGACCGCCGTACACCGGCTGCTGGGCCGGGCCGACCTGGTGCGACCGCAGAACTACTTCGACCCACTGCCCTGGCACGCCTGGTGGGACACCGGCCGCACGCTGCTCAACCGTGCGCTGGGGGCGGACTACCCGGGCACCCTCGCCGTGCGGCGCGGCACCTTCCTCGCCATGGGCGGGTACGACCCGGACGTGCTCTTCGAGAACCTGGAGCTGATCCGTACCGTGCGCGCCCACAGTGGCACCGAGGCCGCTCCGACCTGGCTGTACGTCCGCCGGCTGCCACCGCACGCCGCGCATTTCCGCGGCCAACGGGTCCGTCAGGCGTACGACGATCTGGCCCAGCCGGCTCGCCTGCTGACCGCGCTCGCGGTGCTGCCGGCGGCGGCGGCGGTCGCGTCGCGCCGGCCCCGGGCGCTGCTCGGCGCGGTGGTCGGGGTCGTCGCCCTGGCCGAGACGGGTCGCCGCCGCGCCGGCGGCGGCCGGGTGTTCCCGCCGACCACGGCGCTGGCGGCCCCGCTCTGGCTGCTGGAGCGCGGTGTGTGCAGCTGGCTCGCGGTAGCCCAACGCCTCCTGCTGGGCGGCGTCCGCTACGGCGACAACCGAATCCGCCGAGCCGCCAACCCCGCCCCGCGCAACCCACCGACCCGCGCGATCTTGCGCTCCCGGTCGGGACAAGACCGCCGGTAGACCCACCGAACTCCAGCCCATCCGCAAGATCGGTGCCCATCAACGCGACAGCTCGCGGGCACCCGAGGGTGGCCGCGAGCTGTCGCGCTGGTTCCGGGGACGGGGTCAGGAGGTGGCGTGGTCCTTGACCTGGTGGGCGGCGGACTTCGTGTCGTCCTTGACCGCGTGCACCGCGTCCTGAGCGGTGGACTTCACCGACTCGGCGGCCTGCTGGGCCGGCTCGCGCAGCTCGCTGGCCACCTCGCCCAGCTTCTCCTTCACGGCCCCGCTGTGCTCGCTGACCTTGGCCTTCACCTGGCTGGCGGCCTGCTGCTCGCGGCGGGAGGCCGGAATCAGCGACGAGGCCAGCCAGCCGACCCCGAACGCGATCAGACCGGCGGCGAGAGGGTTGCCCTGGGACTTCTGCCGGATCACCCGCGGCGCGCTGTGCGCGGCGTCGCTGACAGTGCTCGCCGCCGAGTGCGCGGCGTCGCTGACGCTGGAGGCCGCCGACGAGGCGCGGTCGCCCACCGAATGGGCGGCCTGGCCGGTGCCGTGGCCGAGGTCAGACGCGGTTCCCATGACCTTGTCCCTCACATTCTGCAGAGCGGAACGGGCCCGCTGCTTACGGTCGTCGACGATGCGGCTGGGGCTGACCTTGTACGCCAGCGCATCCACATCGGAGCTGAGGCTGTTACGGGTTGCTTCGATCTCCCGGCGGATCTGATCGGGATCGGTGCTCATCGGGTGACTCCCTCCGGGTGCGGCTTGAGCGCGTCGGGGATCCGCTGCACGCTGTCGTTGGTCTGCTTGAGCCCGCGTACATGCTGGGCGTTCTTCTTGGCCATCGAGTAGAGGACCGCGGCGACCACGGCCCAGATCACGGCCACGATCAGCGCGGCCAGGCCGGAGTCCATGACGTTGTCCAGGAACTGCCATACGGCGATGGACACGAAGAGGGCCACCATGTAACCGCCGAAGCCGGCACCACCGAAGAGGCCCGCGGCCTTGCCGGCCTTCTTGCCCTCCTGGCGGATCTCGGCCTTGGCCAGCTCGACCTCCTGACGCATCAGCGTCGACAGGTCGGTGGTGACCTGGCGCATGAGGTCACCAAGCGAACTGCCCTTCACCTCCGACGCGGTGTGCGGGGCACCCGCGTCAGTGTGGTAACCGGACTCCAGTCCGGACCCCTGCGTCGGCATGCTCATGCCGTCGTCTCCCTTCGGATGACTCGGCGACTCACGGGCGCGGGCTGCCGCTGGACGGCACGCCCGGCAGCGGGTCGGTCTGGGTCACCGGCGGCAGCGGCTGACCGGTGCCGGAGTGCTCCGGGGTGTCGCCCCGGCCGGGCTCGGCGTAGCCACCGGGCGTCTGGTCCGCGTAGCCACCGGACGCCGGCGGGGTGTGCGTACCGGGGGTCGGGTCGAGGTAGCCGCTCGCCGGGACGGCGTCCGGCACCGCGCGGGGCGCCGGCGGCGGCGTCGGGATCACGGCGGTCTGCTCCGGGTCGTACGCCCCGGCGCCGCGGTAGGCCGAGGAACCGTTGTCGGAGTCGTCGCCACCGGCCGAGATACCACGGGTCAGCCTGCCGGCCAGCACGCCGAGAACCGCCGCGCCGACCAGGAAGGTGCCCGGGTTGCGACGCGCGTAGTCGCGTACCTCGGTGATCAGGTCGCCGGGCTCGCGCTCCTCGAGCCAGCCGGCGACGCCGTGCACCCGGTCGGCGGCCTGGCGGGCCAGCTCACTCACCGGGCCTGCCTGGCCACCGTTCTCGGCCATCGAGCGCATCTCGTCGGCCAGCGAACGCAGCCCACCGGCAGCACGGCGCTGCTGCTCACCGGTCTGGCTGGCGAGCTGGCTGCGGGCCTCGCCGTACAGGTTGCGGGCCTGTCGCGCCGCCTCCCTGCCGACCTCGGTGCCCTGCTCCTTGGCGGTCTGGGCGACCGCGCCACCAGCCTGCGCGGCCTCCGACCCGACCTGGCGCGCCTGGTCGCGGACGCCACCGCCGTTGGTCGACTGCTGCCCGTAGGTGGAGGACGTAGGTGAAAGATCGTAAGTCATGATTTCCCTTCCGCTCGAAAAGTCGTCGCGGTTGTGCTGGGGGGGGTTGCGATCGCGTCTCCGCGGCCGCTGACCATTCACCTACCCTGCGTTTCGCCGTCCATACCTCTTCGTGCATTTCTCTGCGCGGCCCACCTGATGGACTTCAAAATGGAGGATCGTCGGGCTGCGTCACGTCGCCGCTGCGGACAGTGAGGTTCGCGAAGGCTGGCAGATCCACGGAGGGGGCAGCGATGGCACGAGGCGCACGGGGCGGCCGAGCGGCCGGCCCCCGACCCCGCGTCCAGCTGGCCGCGCTGGTCGTGGCCGGGGTCTTCCTGCTGATCGGCGTCCTCGGCTTCATCCCCGGCATCACCACCGACTACGGCGAGTTGCGGTTCGGCGGGCACCACTCGGACGCCCGCCTGCTCGGGCTGTTCCAGGTGTCGATCCTGCACAACGCGGTGCATCTGCTCTTCGGGCTGGCCGGCCTGGTGCTGGCCCGCAGCGTCGCCGGTGCCCGGGTGTTCCTGGCCGCCGGTGGCGCGATCTACCTCGCCCTCTGGCTGTACGGCCTGGGGATCGAGGCGATCAACCCGGAGGGCGGGGCGAACATCCTGCCGGTCAACGACGCCGACAACTGGCTGCACCTCACGCTCGGCTTCGGGATGCTCGCGCTCGGGCTGCTGTTGTCGAACCAGGCCGGCACCGGCGGACGCCTGGACAACCCCGCCGACCGGCACTGACCTGGGTTTCGTGGTCACGCCCGCTGGGGTAATCGACCCACGAAGGAGGTTCGATCATGCCTCGTTGGCTGCGTGACAATGCCCTGGCCATCGCCATGCTGGGGGCGTTCCTGGTCTTTCTGGTGTTGCAGAGCGTCTTCGGCTGGCAGACCCACAACGAGGAGCTGACCGAGTTCGGGGCCGCGCCGCTGAGCTGGCCGGCGTACCTGACCAGCGGGCACTTCGCCGAGGCGGTCTTCGAGAACTGGGAGTCGGAGTTCCTCCAGATGGGCGGGTACGTGCTGCTCACCGCGTACCTGGTGCAGCGGGGCTCGGCCGAGTCGAAGCCGGTGGACCAGACCGACCGACCGGAGGACGACGAACGTCGGGCGACCGCGCAGTCACCCTGGCCGGCACGCGTCGGCGGCCTGCCGCTGGTGGTCTACCGGAACAGCCTCTCCCTCGCGCTGCTGCTGATCTTCGCCGGTTCGTTCGTCGGTCACCTGCTCGGCGGCACCGCCGCGTACAACCAGGAGCAGGCGCTGCAGAGCGGCGCGCCGCCGATCGGGGCGTGGGAATTCCTCGGCACCAGCGACTTCTGGTTCCAGTCGATGCAGAACTGGCAGAGCGAGTTCCTCGCGGTCGGCGCGCTGATCCTGCTGAGCATCGTCCTGCGCCAGCACGCCTCGCCGGAGTCGAAGCCGGTGACCGTCGCGCACGCCAGCACCGGCGCCTGAGACGGCGGCGCGGCGCCGTCGACCGTCAGACCGCGACCGGCAACCGCTTGGCGAAACAGACGCTGTACGGGTTGCCCACGTACTCGCCGTAGACCGGGATCTGCTGGTAGCCGCACGAGGTGTACAGCGCGATCGCGGCCGGCAGGTAGGTGCCCGTCTCCAGGCAGACCACCGAGTGCCCCTGCCGGAACGCGCACTCCTCCAGCGCGGCGAGCAGTTGACGACCGATCCCCCGCCCCCGGTACGCGGGCCGGACGTACATCCGCTTGACCTCGCCGGTCTCGGCATCCAGCGCCTGGAGCCCACCGCAGGCGACCGCCCGACCGTTCACCACCACCGCCAGGTAACGGACGTCGTCATGGGGCACGAAGACCTGCCCGTCCAACCCACCGTCGGCCTCGCGCAGCTCCCGCTGCTGCGCGGTGACCATGGCGGCGATCTCCGGATCGATGGCAGGCCGGGACTCGATCAGCATCACCCCACGCTAGGACGCGTGGATTTCGGGGAGGTTTCCGGAAATCAACCCCATCACGGAGCCCAACGAACTACTCGGCGTCGTCCTCGTCGTCCATGTCGTCGTCGAGGTCGTCGGACGCGTCAGCGCCCACCTCGTCCGCCGACCGCACCCGGCGAGCCTTCCGGGCGGCGAGCCGATCCGCGGCGGAGGCCCGGTTCGACTTCTCCTCCAGCCGGATGTCGGTGCCCCGGTTGCCGGGTACGAAGTCCACACCGGCGAAGAGCGTCGGCTGCCAGTCGAACTCGCGCACGCCGATCCGGACCAGATCACCGGGCTGCGCGCCGGCCTTGGCCAGCTTGTCCTCCACCCCGAGCCGGGCCAGCCGGTCAGCCAGGAAGCCGACCGCCTCGTCGTTGTCGAAGTTGGTCTGCTTGACCCAGCGTTCCGGCCGGACACCGCGGACGGTGAACGAACCGTCCGCCTCGGCAGTGATGGTGAAGCCGTCGTCGTCAACGGCCATCGGGCGAATCACGATCCGGGTCGGCTCGGCGGGCGGAGCGGCCTTACGCTCTGCCTCCACCAGCTCGGCCATCGCGTAGGTCAGCTCCTTGAGCCCCTCCCGGGTGGCCGCGGAGACCTCGAACACCCGGTAACCGCGCTCCTCCAGGTCCGGGCGCACGATCTCGGCGAGGTCGCGGCCGTCCGGCACGTCGACCTTGTTGACCGCCACCAGCCGGGGGCGGTCGGCCAGGCCGCCGTACTGGCTCAGCTCGGCCTCAATGGCGTCGATGTCGGCCACCGGGTCACGACCGGGCTCCAGGGTCGCCGAGTCGATGACGTGCACCAGCACCGCGCAGCGCTCGATGTGCCGCAGGAACTCCAGGCCCAGCCCCTTGCCGGTGGCCGCGCCGGGGATGAGGCCCGGCACGTCCGCGACGGTGAAGGTGTGGTTGTCCATCCGGACCACGCCGAGGTTGGGCACCAGGGTGGTGAACGGGTAGTCGGCGATCTTCGGCTTCGCCGCGGAGATCACCGAGATCAGCGACGACTTGCCGGCGGACGGGAAGCCCACCAGGCCCACATCGGCGACGCTCTTCAGCTCCAGCACGATGTCCAGCTGGTCACCGGGCTCCCCCAGCTCGGCGAAGCCGGGTGCCTTGCGCTTGGCGTTGGCCAGCGAGGCGTTGCCCCGCCCGCCGCGCCCGCCGCGGGCGACCTCGAACGTGGTGCCGGCGCCGACCATGTCGGCCAGCACGGTGCCATCGGAGGTCTGCACCACGGTGCCGTTCGGCACCTTGAGCACCAGGTTGTGGCCGTTGGCCCCGTCCCGGTTCGAGCCAGCGCCGCCCTTGCCGTTGTCGGCCTTGACGTGCGGGTGGAAGTGGAAGTCGAGCAGCGTGGTCACCTGCGGGTCGACCACCAGGGACACGCTGCCCCCGTGCCCACCGTTGCCGCCGTCCGGCCCACCGAAGGGCTTGAACTTCTCGCGGTGGATCGAGACACAACCGTGCCCGCCATCGCCGGCCTGCAGGTGCAGAACGACCCGGTCAACGAACGTTGCCACGGCGTCAATCCTTCCAGCGAGGTTCGACCTCGCACTTCGAAAAAGGCTAAGCGGGCCGGGACCCGGAGGTCCGCGGCCCGCTTAGCCCGAGAACTACTGCTGCGGAACGATGCTGACGGTCTTGCGACCGCGCTTGGTGCCGAACAGGACCGCACCGGCGGACAGCGCGAACAGCGTGTCGTCGCCGCCACGGCCGACCAGGTCACCGGGGTGGAACTTGGTGCCACGCTGCCGGATGATGATCTCACCGGCGCTGACGACCTGACCACCGAAGCGCTTCACGCCAAGTCGCTGGGCCGCGGAGTCACGACCGTTACGCGAGCTGGACGCACCCTTTTTGTGAGCCATTGGAGGACGACCTACTTCCCGCTGGAGATGCCGGTCACCTTGACCTGGGTCAACGGCTGACGGTGACCCTGGCGCTTGTGGTAGCCGGTCTTGTTCTTGAACTTGTGGATCCGGATCTTCGGGCCCTTGGTGTGCGCGGCGATTTCGCCGGACACCGCGACCTCGGCAAGCTTCGCCGCGTCGGTCACCAGGTCGTCACCGTCGACGAGGAGCACCGCGGTGAGCTTCACCGCGTCACCGGGGGCACCGGTGAGCTTCTCGACCTCGATCACGTCGCCCTCGGCGACCTTGTACTGCTTGCCGCCGGTCTTGACGATCGCGTACATCGGAGGCGGACTCCCTGTCGTTGAGGCTGCTGGCGGTCGTCCCCGCGGCGGCTCGCCGGGTAGCAGTGCACGGCGGCGCGGGCACACGGGAACTCGGCACACCAAAGGTGGGCCGCAGGCAAGAGTACGCCATTGCTGGCCCGGACCCCAAACCGGCCCGCCCTGGTCAGCGCGCGCAGAACTGGTCGAGGCGCTGCTGGAGCCGGTCGAGTTCGGTCTCGTCGATCGACTCGACGTCGGCACCGAGCGCGGAAACCTCGGTCCCGAGGTCGGTGAGCAGAGTCTTGAGCTGCGGATCGTTGGTCCGCCCCGACTGTTCGCGCAGCGCGGTTCGCCAGTTGGCCAGCGCCGCCTCGGCCCGGCCCCGGGCGGCTTCGGCCGCTCGGCTGTCCCCGGCACCCACCGCCGCGAGCATGTGCCCCAGCTCCGCCACGTACGTCCGGACGGCGGTGGTGCTGGCCTCCTGCGCGACGGTGCAGACCTGGGTGGCGTTGCCACCCGCCACCGCACCGTTGGCCGGAATACCGCTCGGGCCGGGAGGGGTGCCAGCGGCCGTCGAGCCAGTGCCCTGGGCGGCCCCACCGGCGGACCCGTCGGTGGAGCAGCCGGCCGCGCCGGAGAGCATGGTGAGCAGCGCGGTGACGGCGAGCAGACGGCGCATCTTCTTCTCCTGACCTGGGCGGCCGATCGGGGACCGGGTGGCCGCAACGACGAGGTCCCTCCCCCGTCACTTTGCCGGGAGAGGGACCTCGTCAAACACGTGGCCGGTCAGGCGATCAGGGGCGGGTCCGCCGACGGGCGCCACCGCGGCGCGACCGGCGACGGCCGCCACCACCCTCGGTGGTGTCCTCGTCGCCCTCACCGTCAGCGAGCGCATCCGGGTCGTCCGCCGCGGCCAGCCGAGCCGACTCACCCTGCTGAGCGTCGGCGATCGCCGGCGCGGCCGCGGTCTCCGACTCGTAGCGCGACAGGTCGTAGCCCATGGTGTCCTGGTAGTCGGCGTCCGGTTCGGTGGCGGTGTCGGTGTCGACGACCTCCACGGTGGCCCGTTCGGCCGGGGCGCTCTTGCGGGCCCGGCGGCGGGACGAGGTGGCATTCTGCTCGGCGGCCGGGGCGGGAGCCACCGCCGAGGCGACAGCCTTGACCTTCTCCCCCGCACCGGCGGGACGCGGCTTCTCCGGCACCGGCTCGGTGTGGATGATGACACCCCGGCCCTTGCAGCACTCGCAGGTCTCGCTGAACGCCTCCAGCAGGCCCGCGCCGATCCGCTTACGGGTCATCTGCACCAGACCGAGCGAGGTGATCTCGGTGACCTGGTGCTTGGTGCGGTCCCGGCCCAGGCACTCGGTGAGCCGGCGCAGCACCAGCTCACGGTTCGACTCCAGCACCATGTCGATGAAGTCGATCACCACGATGCCGCCGATGTCGCGCAGCCGGAGCTGACGGACGATCTCCTCCGCCGCCTCCAGGTTGTTGCGGGTGACCGTCTCCTCCAGGTTGCCCCCGGAGCCGGTGTACTTGCCGGTGTTGACGTCGACGACAGTCATCGCCTCGGTGCGGTCGATCACCAGCGAGCCGCCGGAGGGCAGGAAGACCTTGCGGTCCAGGCCCTTGATGATCTGCTCGTCGATCCGGTACTCGGCGAAGACGTCGCTCGTGCCGACGTGCCGGCGCACCCGGTCGACCAGGTCCGGGGAGACGTGCGACAGGTACGACTCGACCATGTCGTACGACTGCTCGCCCTCGATGACCAGCTCGCGGAAGTCCTCGTTGAACAGGTCCCGGACCACCCGGATGACCAGATCGGGCTCCCCGTAGAGCAGCACCGGAGCGCCACCCTCGGCGGCCTTGGCCTGGATGTCCTCCCACTGCGCCTGGAGCCGCTTGACGTCGCGGGCCAGCTCGTCCTCGGTGGCGCCCTCGGCGGCCGTCCGGACGATCACGCCCGCGCCGTCCGGGACCAGCTTCTTGAGCACGTCCCGCAACCGCTTGCGCTCGTTGTCCGGCAGCTTGCGGCTGATCCCGGAGGCGTTGCCGTTGGGCACGTAGACCAGGTGCCGGCCGGAGAGCGCGATGTGGCTGGTCAGCCGTGCGCCCTTGTGCCCGATCGGGTCCTTGGTGACCTGGACCAGCACCGAGTCGCCGGAGCGCAGCGCCTGCTCGATCGAGCGGGCCCGCCCCTCCAGCCCGGAGGTGTCCCAGTTGACCTCACCGGCGTACAGCACCGCGTTGCGGCCCCGGCCGACGTCGACGAACGCGGCCTCCATGCTCGGCAGCACGTTCTGCACCTTGCCGAGGTACACGTTGCCGGCCATCGTTCCGGACGAGTTGCGGGTGACGTAGTGCTCGACCAGCACGCCGTCCTCCAGGACGGCGATCTGGGTGCGGTCACCGCGCTGGCGGACCGCCATCACCCGGTCGACCGCCTCCCGGCGCGCCAGGAACTCCGACTCGCTCAGGATCGGCGGACGGGTACGACGCTGCTCCCGACCGTCCCGGCGGCGCTGACGCTTGGCCTCCAGCCGGGTCGAGCCGGACACACCCTGCACCTCGTCGACGGTCCGGCGCGGCTCGCGGATCTTCACCACGGTCGGCACGCCGTCGTCCGCCGCGCCCTCGCTGTCACCGGCGCCACGACGGCGACGACGGCGGCGACGACGGGTCAGGCCGTCCCCACCCTCGGACTCCTCGTCCTCGTCACCCTCGGCCTCGACCTCGGCGGTCTCTTCCTCGTCGGCCTGCGCGGCCTCTTCGGACTCGTCGTCCTCGGCGTCGTCGGCCCCACCCTTGCCCCGGCCCCGGCCCCGGCGACCACGCCGGCGGCGGCGGCGCGCGGCGGCGCTGTCCTCGTCGTCCTCATCCGCCTCGGTGGCCTCGTCGGCCTCCTCGGTCGGCTCCTCTTCGGCCTCGATCGCCTCGATCGGCTCCACCGGCTCGACCTCACGGCGACCACGCCGACGACGGCGGGACGGCTCGGCGGCCTCCTCGACAACCGGCTCCTCGACCGCCGCGGCGGGCTCCGCCGGTCGGGTCACCGGCACCGCGTCCGGCTGGGGTGCCATGAACAGCACGGTGGGCGCGGAGAGCGCAGCCCGCCGACGGCGGGTACGCGGCTGCTCCGGCTCGATCTCGGCCGGCTCGTTCGGCTCATCAGTCACACCGGGAACGGCCACCCCGGGCGGCACCTCGCCGGAGCGGCCCTGCGCGCCACTGCCCCAGGGCAGTTCGGCGGCGGACGTGCTCGGGAGGGTCTCGGCGTCGTTCAACTCGGCCTCGGCCTCGCGCAGGTCGGACTCGGCCGGCTCCTCGGCGACGACCGGCTCCTCAGCGACCGGTTCCTCGACCGCGGGCGCCTCCTCGGCGGCGGCCGGCTGCTCGGTGGCGGGCGGCTCCTCGACGGCGGCCGGTGTGGCCTTCTTGCGCCGGGTACGGGTGACCTTGACCGGCGGGACCACCTCGGCCGAGGCCGCCTCCGCGGCGGCGGCGACCAGCGGCTCCTCAGCGGTCGTCTCGACGGGGGTGGCCTTGCGGCGACGCCGGGGGGTCTTCGGTGCGACGTCCAGGTCGCCGGAGACCGGGGCGAAGACCTCCGCCTGCGGCGACTCGACGGTGCCGGCCCCAGCGGTGGGTGCCTCGATCGGAGCCTCGGTCTGCTCCGGCTGGTTGAGCGGGGCGGCCCGACGACGGGTCGCCCGGGTACGCCGCACCGGCGCGGCCGGCTCGGCGGTCTCACCGGAAGCGCTCTCCGCGCCGGCCGGCTCCACCGGGGCCGAACCGACAGCGGTGGTGGGCGGCGCGACGGCGGCGCCGTCGGCCGTGGTGTTCTGGTCGGCGGTCTCTCCGGCCGGCTGTGAACCGGTCCGTTCGCCGCCCTCGGGCTCGTTCTCGAGCATGGACGTTCTCCAGTTCTGGCTAGCCCGGGCGCGGGTGAGCGCTGCCACGCAGGGTCGCCGCAAAAGTGTTTCCGCCGGGCGCGCGTGGTGCGCGACCGCCGAAGTCTGCCTGCCAGAACACCGACCGTCGGTCAGTGCCCAACGATGGCTGCCCCGTCGCGGTCCGCATCCAACGGATCCACGATCGCACCCTGCGCGGTCAACGTGCCCTGAGCCAGCCGGGTCACCCTCGGCGGAACCGGCGGCTCCAGGTCGGCCACCACGCGGAGGCCGGAAAGGACGTCATCGGGCCGTACGGACGGGGTGACCTGCCGCACGACCAGTTCGAGTATCGCACACGGTACGGCCGGCGCCCCGGAAGGCGTCGGCGTCGGCAGCTGGACATCGATCGATATCACAGCGGCGCGAGCGTCGAAAGTGCGTCGCCCCTGCTTGGTCATCCGCTCGACCAGCACCTCCTCGGCCGCGACGAAGGCGTCCACCGCGGCGCGCAGCACCGCGGTGTCGACCTCGGGCAACTCGATGTACCAGTGCGACGCCTCGATCCGGTCGGGCAGGTTGCCTCCGACGGCGATCACCGCGCCCAGGACGTCCAGCCCCGGCGAGAGCGCAGCGTCCAACGCGGCGCGCAGCGCCTCCGGGTCGACCTCGGCCTGAAGGGCGATTTCCAGGTACTCCGCCTCGCTTGCCACGCCGGTTGGCGCCGCGCTCGCGTAGGAGATCTTCGGGTGCGGGTGAAAACCCTGGGAGAAGGCGACCGGCACAGCGGCCCGGCGTAGCGCTCGCTCGAACGCCCGGGCGAAGTCCCGGTGCGAGGTGAATCGCAGCGGCCCGCGCTTGGCGTACCGGATGCGGACGCGCTGGACGACCGGTGCCTGGCCGCCCTCGGGTTGAGGCTTTCTGGCGATCGTGGGCTCCTCGGGTGTACCTGCGTGTCCGCCCATCCTGGCGCAGGGCTCGTGACGGTACGCAGCCGGGGCTGCCGAATGGCCCCGGCAGACGGGTGCAAACCGGTCGTCAGGGCCGCGACCACCTGGCGCGAAAGCCGATGGCCGGCCGGTGACACGGAGGTCACCAGCCGGCCATCACGATCGGGATGGTTACCGCTCCCTCGGCGGGGCAGGCGGCGGCGGCCCGCCCGGCGGGCCGTAACCGGACGGGGGGCCGTAACCGGGGGGAGGTGCGTAGCCGGAGGGCTGGCCGTAACCGGGCGGCGGGTAGCCGGGCGGCGGGGCGTAGCCCGCGTCCGGCGACGGATAGGCGCCAGGGGTCACCCGGTCGAGCACCTCGTCCGGGATGTCGGCGGCCCGGGCCGCCTCCCGCCGGTACCGCCGCCGGTTCCAGATGAGGAACACCGCCAGCCCCAACAGCAACACCAGCACCACGGCGATGCCGATGCCCACCACCATGACCTGCTGGTCACTCGGACCACCGCGATCACCGTGCTGGGTGACGTCGAACTCCTCGTCCGCACCCTCGGTGCGGGTCGGGCCCGGGTCGGTAGTCGCCGCGGCCCGGTCGAGCAACGGGTTGGCGGTGACCGGTGGCACGTCAGCGGTCAGCGCCTTCATCGGGTCGATCACGCCGAAGCCGTACTGCGGATCCCGTCCGGACGGGCCGGCGTCCCGCGCGGTCCGGATGATCCGATTGATCACGCTCGGAGCGCTGAGATCCGGATACTTCGCCCGGATCAGCGCGGCCAGGCCGGAAACGATCGCGCTGGAGTCGGACGTCCCGTCGCCCCAGCCGTAGCCCGCCTCGTTGGTGATGTTGTAGACGCTGTCACCCGGAGCGGCGACCACCGCCTCCGGCCCCTGGACGGAGCCGGACCAGAACTTGCCACCCTTGGTCGTCCCGGTCACCGCGATCACACCCGGGGTGTTGGCGGGATTGCTCAGGGCGGTTCTGCCGTTGGCGGTGTTGCCGGCGGAGCCGACCACGACGACATCGTGGTCCAGCGCGTACTTGATCGCGCTCGCTTCCTGAGGGCTGGCCACGCCTGGCCCGCCAAAGGACATGTTGATCACCTTGGCGCCGTCGTCGACGGCCATCCGGATGCCGAGGGCCACCGCCGCCTCGCTGTTGGCCCCGGTGCCCTTGCGCAGTTTGATGGGCAGGATCTTCGCGCCGGGGGCGATGCCGTCCACGCCATCGGGGCCGCCCTTCGCCGCGATGATGCCGGCTATGTGCGTGCCGTGCCCGTCCTCGTCGGCCCGGCCGTCCCCGGAGGCGCCGTAGCTGCGACCACCGGAAAGCACCTGACCGCGCAGGTCGGGATGGCTGGCCTCGACGCCACTGTCGAGCACGGCCACGACCACGCCCCGCCCGGTCGAGACCTTGTGCACCTGGTCGATCCGGAGCTCGTCCAGATACCACTGCTCGGCCCGCCGGGGCGCGGCGGCCGCCGGTTGAGCGGCCCCCACCACCAGGGACCCCGCCAGCAGACAGGCGGCTAACGGCCGGAGGCTTCCGACGTTCACCCTCATCCGTCCATCCTCATCGAAGGACACCCGGGGACGCCCCGTCACCAGGGCCCCACGGATCGTCATCCTCAGTCAACCACGACGAGTGCTCGGAGCCGGTGCCACCACCGTGTCCGGCGCCGCCCGCGCCGCCCATCATGCCGCCGCCCATCATGCCGGCGCCGCCGACGCCCGCACCGCGCGCGCCGCCCGCCATCCCGGCGCCGCCGGCGCCAGCGGCGGTACGCAACGCGTTCGCGGCGCTCGTCATCGGCGGCAGCTTTCCGTTGCCGCCGCCCACCATGCCGGGGATGCCGCCCACGCCGATGCCGCCGCCCACGCCACCGCCGGCACCAATTCCGCCGGCCGAGCCGACGCCGGCACCACCTCCGAAACCACCGCCGGCGCCACCGAGACCGGCGCTGCCGACCCCGCCGCCGCCGATGCCACCGCCCAGGCCGCCGACACCACTCGGGGTGGCGCCGGCCAGACCGCTGCTGTAGCCGGCGTCGCTGCCCGGGTAGCTGGAACCGGTCGACGGGGACGTGAGCTGACCGGTGCCGCCGGAGGGCGAGCCGTTGCCGATCCCACCGGGATTGGTCGGGGAGAACGGGTCGACGGTGGACGTCGGACCGCCCGTGTCGCCGATGCCCGGCGGCCTGCTGCCGATCGTGGGGCCGCCACCACTGATGTCGGGCTTCCCGCTGAACTCGCCGCCGCCGATGTCGGGCCGCCCTGTCGGCGGAACCCGGGTGTCACGGGTGATGTCGTTCTCGTCCTCATGCGGTCCCGGACGATCCGTCGGCGGGACCACTGTCAGCTTGGGACGCTCGGTGTAGACCGCCTGGGGCAACGGCGCCATCGCGGTGTTCGCGGCCTGCTGGTTGTCCCGGTACCAGTTGTCCAGGTGGGACTTGGTGTCCCACCAGCCGCCCCGCTTCTGGTCGCCGGCCTGGCCGTCGACCTTCATAGTCGCTTCCAGGTCGTCGGCCTTGTCGCGGAACGCGCCGTCGGCATACGAGGCAGGGTTGTTCTGGTAGTCCTGGCGCAGCGCGGCGAGGAACCCCGACGAACTCTCGCCGTCACGGGCATCGTCGAGCTCGGTGCCGTTGGGCAGGCTCCACTCGTTGAAGCCGAAGTCGTCCATCAGCGGGATCGGGATCGTGGAGACCGACTTGCGGATGTCGCCCTCGATCCGCGTCAACGCGCCGCTGACGTTTGTCGCGTCGGTGATCAAATCCTCGATCTGCTTGCCGATCTTGCTGAGGTGCTCGCGGTACGCGTCACCACCGCTGCCCTTCCAACCGGCGAGCATCCCCGGCAGGCCGCCGACGTGCGGGCGCTCCTGGCCCGTCGCAATCGGGCCGACGAACGATCGACCGACCAGCGCGTCCCGCAGTTGCTGCAGGCCGCTGGAGAGATTGCTCCAGCCCGCTCCGACCGATCCGACCGTCTCCGGATCCGCGGAGAGCGTCACCTCGCGGACGCACCGCTCCCAGGTTCCTCCAGCCATGACGTCCCCCTCAGGCCGTGTACGGGTAGGTGGGTGCGCCGCTGGCGGTGGGCGGCGGCGCCGCCGACTCCAGCAGCCGCTCGATCTCCTTGCCGTTGGCGCTGTTACGCGCCTCGGTGTCGCGGAACGCCTTGGCGATCTCCTCGGTGCCCTCCTTCAGCGCGGCGAGCTTCTGGGAGAGCGACGCGAGATGGGCCTCCATGTTGCCCGTGGACGTCGTCAGGGCAGCCCACTGCATGCGGGCGTCCTCATAGGCGCCGAAGGGGGTGCCGTTCGGAACGGTCTGGGCGTTGTTGCTGTCGCCCTTCATCCGCTCCTTGATGCGTTCCATCTCGTAGCTGATCGTGTCGTCGACGTACTGCTTCAGCCGCTCGACGTACGCTGCGGCGGCGTCCAGGTCCTCGACGCTGACGTGCAGATCGCCGGTGTTCGGCGGCGGGATGCTACCCATGCGCTTCCTCCCCCGTTGCCGACCCGCCGGGTCGGTCCATGTCAGACGCAGCGTATCGAGTCTGACCTAGTCGGGGCAGCCCCAGCCACCACCACGTGGTACAGATGGCGGCCGATCTCGGGAAAGGCTCGGTGCGGGGCCACGACGCGGCCGAGCCCGAACAGCGCCAACGGGTCCGCGAGACGCGGACCCGTTGGTGACATGTCGGATGTGGAGGGTGGTGGGTCACCGCCAGCCGGCGTTGCCCGAAGGCAGCCCGGTCAGGGGTGCGAGTGGCCCGTCGGGACCTTCATGCCGTTGCCGCCCAGCGGGGTGAGCGGCAGCAGCTTCTTGCCGGTGGGGCCGATCTGGATCTCGGTGTCCATCGAGGGGCAGACGCCGCAGTCGAAGCAGGGCGTCCACCGGCAGTCGTCCTGCTCGAACCCGCTGACCGAGTCCTGCCAGTCCTGCCAGAGCCAGTCCTTGTCCAGGCCCGAGTCGAGGTGGTCCCAGGGCAGGACCTCCAGCTCGTCGCGCTGACGGGTGGTGAACCAGTCGAGGTCCACCCCGAACGCGGGCAGCGTCTCGGCCGCCGCGTCCACCCAGCGCTGGTACGAGAAGTGCTCGCTCCACCCGTCGAACCGGCCGCCGTTCTCCCAGACCTTGCGGATCACCGAGCCGACCCGGCGGTCACCCCTGGAGAGCAGCCCTTCGATGAGCGACGGCTCGCCGTCGTGGTAGCGGTAGCCGATGGCCCGGCCCAACGAACGGTCCGCGTTGATGGCCTGCTTCAGGATCTTGAGCCGGTGGTCGATGACCTCCGGACGGTCCATCGAGGCCCACTGGAACGGGGTGTGCGGCTTCGGCACGAACCCGCCGATGGAGACCGTGCAGCGGATGTCCTTCGAGCCGGTCGCCGCCCGGCCGGCCCGGATCACCTCGTGGGCCATCTCGGCGATCTCGAGGACGTCCTCGTCGGTCTCGGTGGGCAGGCCGCACATGAAGTAGAGCTTCACCTGCCGCCAGCCGTTGGTGTACGCGGTGACGACCGTACGGATCAGGTCTTCCTTCGACACCATCTTGTTGATGACCTTGCGGATCCGCTCCGACCCGCCCTCCGGGGCGAAGGTCAGGCCGGTACGCCGCCCGTTGCGGGACAGCTCCTGCGCGAGGTCGATGTTGAAGGCGTCCACCCGGGTCGACGGCAGCGACAGCGAGACGTTGGTGCCTTCGTACTGCTGGGCGAGGCCCGAGCACATGTCACCGATCTCGGAGTGGTCCGCCGAGGAGAGCGACAGCAGACCGACCTCGGAGAAGCCGGAGAACTCCAGGCCCTCGCGGACCATCTGCCCGACCGTGGTGATCGACCGCTCCCGCACCGGCCGGGTGATCATCCCGGCCTGGCAGAACCGGCAGCCCCGGGTGCAGCCCCGGAAGATCTCCACCGCGTACCGCTCGTGCACCGTCTCGGCCAGCGGAACGAGGGGCTTCTTCGGGTACGGCCAGGCGTCCAGGTCCATCGTCGTGCGCTTGTGCACCCGGAACGGCACGTCCGCCCGGTTCGGCACGACCCGCTGGATCCGGCCGTCCGGCAGGTAGTCGACGTCGTAGAAGCGCGGCACGTAGACGCTCTCGGTGCGGGCCAGCCGCAGCAGCAGCTCGTCGCGGCCGCCGGGCGAGCCCTCGGCCTTCCACTCCCGGACGATCGCGGTGATCTCCAGGACCGCCTCCTCGCCGTCGCCGAGCACCGCGGCGTCGATGAAGTCGGCGATCGGCTCCGGGTTGAACGCGGCGTGCCCGCCGGCCACGATCACCGGGTCAGCGTCGGTGCGGTCGGCGGCCAGCATCGGGATGCCGGCCAGGTCGATCGCGGTGAGCATGTTCGTGTAACCAAGCTCGGTGGAGAAGGAGATGCCGAACACGTCGAACCCGCGCACCGCCCGGTGCGCGTCGACGGTGAACTGCGGCACGCCGTGCGTGCGCATCAGCGTCTCCAGGTCCGGCCAGACCGCGTACGTCCGCTCGGCGAGGGTGTCGGGCAGCTCGTTGAGCACCTCGTAGAGGATCTGCACGCCCTGGTTGGGCAGGCCCACCTCGTACGCGTCGGGATACATCAGCGCCCAGCGCACGGTCGCCGCGTCCCAGTCCTTCGTCACCGCACCCAACTCGCCGCCGACGTACTGGATGGGCTTGGAGACCTGGGGTAGCAGCGGCTCGAGCTGGGACCACACGGAGTTGGTCACGGCCGCGCGCGGCGTCGTGGACGGGGCACTCATGATGCCCAAGGGTACGCGTTCGTCCGGCGGGGATCGCGCGCACGCCCGATCGGCGGTGGTGGCGGCGCGGTACTAACCTCGGATCGGCGCGAGAGGAGATTGCCGCGATGCCGGAGCCCCAGCCGGGAGCACGGCCGGCCGACGGGAGCACCCCGGGCGCGGAGCCGGAGCGGAACCCGGCGGTCGCCGACGAGCCGACCTCCCCACCCGTACCCTCGGATCAGCCGGAACCACCGGACCAGCCGGACCCCTCGGACCAGCCGGAACCACCAGACCAGCCGGACTCCCCGGGACCACCGGACGAGCCGGAACCGGCCGCGACCGCGGAGGTCCCGGCGCCCAGGTGGAGCGGTTCGGCCCCGGTGCCGCCGCCGCTGCCACGCCGGGCCGCCTGGGGCGAGTCGGCCGAGCCGACCCCTCCCCCGCCGGTCTCCGTCGGGCCGCCGGAGCACCAGACGCCGGTCGACCCGTGGGCCGGCGTGGACACCGGCGGCTGGGACCTGCCCTCCGCTGAGCTGCCCCCGTTGCCACCGACGTTGTCGTACCCGGCACCGCCGAACACCCGGCAGTGGTCCGGGCCGCCCGCTCCCCCGGTCGGGCCGTATCCGGTGTCGCCTCCGGCCCCGATCGCGCCGCGGGCAGTCGGACCCGTGGCGCCGCCGCCGGCCGCCCCGAGCGCGCCCCGACCCGCCGGGCCCATGGTGCCGGCCCGACCGATGTCGCCACCCGCGCCGCCGAAGGTGCCCAAGCAGCGCCGGGGCAAGCGGTCCACCGCGCCACCGCCCACCCCACCGCCGGGCTGGCAGGCCCCCAAGGGGTACGTGCCGGTCCCGGTCCGCCGGCGACGCCGCTGGCCGTGGCTGCTACTGCTCACGCTGGCCTGCTGCTGTGGCTGCCCCGCCTACTACGGGTTCCCGATCTCGGCCCAGTACCCGGCGCGCGCGGCACTGCCCGTCCAGGTCGACGACCTCAGCCTGCGGCAGGACAACCGCAGCACGGAGACCGCCCAGAAGCTGGAGAGCGAGGTACGCAAGGAGCACTGGCTGGCCGAGGACACCTTCGCCGGCGTCTACTCCACGACGAGCGGCAAGCGGGTGACCGTCTTCGGCGGCACCGGTTTCCGGCTGAGTCCGGAGTCGGACGCCGAAGCCGAGATCAGCCGGCTCACCGAGCGGTACGCGCTGAGCGCCCCGGAGAGCGTGGACACCGGCGTGCGCGGCAGGCACGAACGGTGCGCGGTGGGTAGCGCCGACGGCAGTGACGTGGTGGTCTGCACGTCGGTCGACCACGGCAGCATCGCCACCGGCGTGTTCACCCGACTCTCCGTCGCCGACAGCGCCGACCTGCTGGCCAATCTGCGCGCCCAGATCGTCCAACCCGAGCGGGGCTGAGCCGCACCCCGGGCGATCGACCAGCGCGGCACAGCTGACTGACCGGCAGCGTGTGCCGCTGGGGTCAGGCGTCGCGGGTCGGGTCCGGGTGAGCGCGCGGCGGGGCGTAGCGGGGCACGTACTCCTGGCCGGTGAGCTTCTGGATCTCGCTCATCACCTCGTCGGTCATCTGCCGCAGCGAGGTGCGGTCGTCCGGACGGCCTGTGAAGTCCAGTGGCTTGCCGAATCGAACCGTAATCTTGGCAGTGCCCGGTCGGGGCACCCGGGCACCGATCGGCTGCGCCTTGTCCGTGCCGATCATGCCGACCGGAATGATCGGCACGCCGGCCGAGATCGCCAGCCGGGCCGCGCCCGTCCGCCCGCGGTAGAGCTTGCCGTCCGGCGAACGGGTGCCCTCCGGGTAGACCACCACCAGGTCACCGCCCTTGAGCGCCGGGATCGCCGCGTCGAACGCGGACAGCGCCGCCCGGCCACCGGCCCGTTCGACCGGGATGGCGCCCAGGCCGGTGAGGACGAACTTGGAGATCGCACCCTTCACGCCGGTGCCCTTGAAATACTCCGACTTGGCCCAGAACGCCAGGTGCCGGGGCACGACCGTGCCGAGGAACAGCTCGTCGGCCACCGAGAGGTGATTGCCGGCGAAGACCGCGCCACCGATCTCCGGCACGTGTTCCAGCCCCTCCACGGTCGGGCGGAACGCCAACCGCAGCGTGGGCGCCACGGTGAGCTTGCCGATGGTGTAGAGCAGGGGCACTGGTCCTCCGGCAGATCAGGTGCGAACAGGCGGTGTCACGGTAGCGGACGCCTCCACACCTCCCAGACGGAGGTGGTGAGGCGCCCGCACCCTGGCGATGGTCCGTTATACCCGGCGGACGACCACCGTTACCCGCTCACCGTCGCCGACCTCGCCAGCGAAGCCCTCCTGGCCCTCGACGGCCGAGCCGTCCTCACCCTCGACGGCCGAGCCGTTCGGGCCCTCGACGAAGTCCACCGAGTCGGCCAGCACCTCCGCGGAGACGAAGTCGACGTACGCGGCCACCGCCGCGCGCACCTCGTCGGACGCCGACACCGACACCACGATCCGGTCGGAGACGTCCAGGTTGGCGTCCCGGCGGGCCTGCTGCACCACCCGCACCACGTCGCGGGCCAGCCCCTCGGCGGCCAACTCCGGAGTGACCTCGGTGTCCAGCACGACCACGCCCTCACCGCCGGGCAGCGGCGCGGAGTGCTCGGCGTCGGCGGCGACCAGGCGCAGCTCGTACTCGCCCTCGGCGAGGGTGACGCCGGCGGCCACCGGGGCGCCGTCGACCAGCTCCCAGTCGCCCGCCTTGACCGCCTTGATCACCTGCTGCACCTGCTTGCCGACCCGCGGGCCGAGCGCCCGGGGCACCACCGTCAACACCTGCTCGCAGTACGCGGACAGCTCCGCGCTGAACTCCACCGCCTTCACGTTGACCTCGTCGGCGACCAGGTCGGCGAACGGCCGCAGCTGCTCCGCGGCCGGCGAGGCCACGGTCAGCGTGGACAACGGCAGTCGCACCCGCAGCCCCTTGGCCTTGCGCAGCGACAGCGCCGCCGAGGCGACCGCCCGCACGTTGTCCATCGCGGCGACCAGGTCGTGGTCGGCCGGGAACTCGCTCGCCTCCGGCCAGTCGGTGAGGTGCACCGAACGCTCCCCGGTCAGGCCACGCCAGATCTCCTCCGCGGTCAGCGGCGCGAGCGGCGCCACCACCCGGCAGAGCGTCTCCAGCACCGTCGACAGGGTGTCGAAGGCGTCGGCGTCCCCGGACCAGAACCGGTCCCGGGACCGGCGCACGTACCAGTTGGTCAGCGCGTCCAGGTAGGACCGGACGGTGGCGCAGGCACCGGAGATGTCGTACGCGTCCATCTGCGCGCCGACCGTGGACACCAGCTCGTTCGTCTTCGCCAGCACGTACCGGTCGAGCAGGTGGGTGGAGTCGGTGCGCCGCCGCGCCTGGTACCCGTCGGCGTTGGCGTAGAGCGTGAAGAAGTACCACACGTTCCACAGCGGCAGCAGCACCTGCCGCACGGCGTCGCGGATCAGCGTCTCGGTGACCGCCATGTCACCGCCGCGCAGCACCGGCGAGGACATCAGCATCCAGCGCATCGCGTCCGAGCCGTACGAGTCGAAGACGTGGTAGACGTCCGGGTAGTTGCGCAGGCTCTTGGACATCTTGCGCCCGTCCGAGCCGAGCAGGATGCCGTGGCTCAGGCAGTTGCGGAACGCCGGCCTGTCGAACAGCGCGGTGGCCAGCACGTGCATCGTGTAGAACCAGCCACGGGTCTGCCCGATGTACTCGACGATGAAGTCACCCGGGTAGTGGTGCTCGAACCAGTCCGCGTTCTCGAACGGGTAGTGCACCTGGGCGAACGGCATCGACCCGGACTCGAACCAGCAGTCCAGCACCTCCGGCACCCGGCGCATCATCGACTGCCCGGTGGGGTCGTCCGGGTTGGGGCGGACCAGGTCGTCCACCGCCGGCCGGTGCAGGTCGGTCAGGCGTACGCCGAAGTCCCGCTCGATGTCGGCCAGCGAACCGTAGACGTCCAGGCGCGGGTAGTTCGGGTCGTCGGACTTCCACGCCGGGATCGGGGAGCCCCAGAACCGGTTCCGGCTGATCGACCAGTCCCGGGCGTTGGCCAGCCACTTGCCGAACGAGCCGTCCTTGATGTGGCCGGGTGTCCAGTTGATTTCCTGGTTCAGCTCGACCATCCGGTCCCGGAACTGGGTCACGGCGACGAACCAGGACGACACCGCCTTGTAGACCAGCGGGGTGTCGCAGCGCCAGCAGTGCGGGTACGAGTGGGTGTAGGTGTCCTGCTTGAGCACCACCCCCCGGTCCTTCAGCTCCCGGATCACCGGCTTGTTGACGTCGAAGACCTGCTCACCCTGGTACGGCGGGACCAGCGCGGTGAACCGGGTGTGGTCGTCCACCGTGACGATGGTGGGGATGCCGGCGGCGTTGCAGACGTTCTGGTCGTCCTCGCCGAACGCCGGGGCCAGGTGCACGATTCCGGTGCCGTCCTCGGTGGTGACGAACTCCGCGCCGAGCACCTGGTAGGCGTTCTCCCCGGCCTGCTCGACGAGGAAGTCGAACAGCGGCGTGTAGCGGCGCCCGACCAGGTCCCGGCCGTACACCGTGCCGACCTGCTCGTACCCCTCCAGTTCCTTGGCGTACGCGGCCAGCCGCGCCGCGCCCACGACGTGGCGCTGACCGTCGCGCTCCAGCACCGCGTACTCGATGTCGGGCCCGACGGCGAGCGCGAGGTTCGACGGCAGCGTCCACGGCGTGGTGGTCCAGACGCCCAGCTTGACCGGCCCGCGCACCAGCTCGTGCGCAGACTCGTCGGCGGTCAGCTCGAACCACACCGACAGGGTGGGGTCGTGCCGGTCCCGGTAGACGTCGTCCATCCGGGTCTCGGTGTTCGACAGCGGCGTCTCGCAGCGCCAGCAGTACGCGAGCACCCGGAAGCCCTCGTAGATCAGACCCTTGTCGTGCAGGGTCTTGAAGGCCCACATGACGCTTTCCATGTAGTCCAGGTCGAGGGTCTTGTAGTCGTTTGTGAAGTCGACCCAGCGGGCCTGCCGGTTGATGTACCGCTCCCAGTCCTGGGTGAACTCCAGCACCGACGTACGGCAGGCCTCGTTGAACCGGGCCACGCCCAAGTCGATGATCTCCGCCTTGCTGGTGATGCCGAGTTGCTTCTCGGCGACCACCTCGGCGGGCAGGCCGTGGCAGTCCCAGCCGAAGCGCCGCTCGACGTGCCGGCCGCGCATGGTCTGGTAGCGCGGCACCACGTCCTTGACGTAGCCGGTGAAGAGGTGACCGTAGTGCGGCAGGCCGTTGGCGAACGGCGGACCGTCGTAGAAGACGTACTCGTTCTTGCCGTCGGTGCCTGCGGGACGGGCCTCGATGCTGGCCTCGAAGGTCTTGTCGGCCGTCCAGTGCTCCAGCACCCGGCGCTCGACCGCGGGCAGGTCCGGGCTCGCCGGCACACCGGCGGCGGTCGGGTCGTGCATTGGATAGGCCATCGGGGGTCGCTCTCCTCGCAGCTCACTCAACGTGGGTCTGCGAGGACGAACCTTCCGGGTACGCCGACGACGGCGCTCCCGGGTGGCCCGCGGTACCACCCCGCTTGGCGGTCAGGATCGACCGCCCGCTCATTACCGGCTGTGACGGGCCGCACCCGTCCGGTTCTACTGGGCCGGTTGCCCGGCCGTTCTTCCGGAGGCTCACCGGTGATGGCCGGGTCATCGCCTTACGGTGCTCAACGATACTCGACGCCCCCACCGCCGCGCCTGCGAGTGGCGGCCAAGCGGACCAGCGGCGGAGGTGTCGCCTTGACGCGGTGTGTGCCGCTCCCCAGAATTCTCCGGTGGCCACGATCAGTTACGCCGAATACCGGGCGATGCGCCGGTTTCCTGCCCTCGACGGGCTCCGCGCGATCGCCGCGGTGATCGTCGTCGCCTTCCACTTCGGGGGGCCGCGATGGACCTGGCTGTCCGGCTGGGTCGGCGTCCAACTGTTCTTCGTGCTCTCCGGCTTCCTGATCACCACGCTGATGCTGCGCGAGGAGGAGTCGCGGGGGCGGGTGTCGTTGCGGTCCTTCTACGTCCGGCGGATCTTCCGGATCCTGCCGGTCTACCTGGTGGTGCTGGCCGCGACGTACGCTCTCGCGCACCTCAACGGCGCCAGCGCGAGGCTCCGCGAATCGATGCCGTACTACCTGCTCATGGTCAACGAGTTCGCGCCGAACAGTGCGTTCCTGCACTCCTGGACGATCGCGATCGAGTGGAAGTTCTACCTGGTGTGGCCGTTGCTCGCCTTCGCGTTCGTGACCGCCGCGTTCTTTCGCCGGATCGCGGTGACGGTGCTGGCCATCGCCGCTCTCGTCGCGCTGATCCCGTTCGAGAAGGACTGGCCCTACTGGCCGATCCACTACGTGTCGATCCTGGTGGGCTGCCTGCTGGCGGTCGTCATGCACCACCCCCGGGGGTACGCGCTGTTCCGGCCGTTGACCCATCCCGTGACGTCCGTCGCCGTGCTCGCCGGGTTCGTGGCCGTGCACCTGTCGCTGAGCTACTGGCCGCCCGCCGAGGACGGCCACTCGGAGTTGATGGTCGCCGTGTACGCGGTGGCGGTGGCGCTGCTGCTCCCCGCCATGCTGACCCCTGGCCTGCCGACGAAGCTGCTCTCCTGGCGTCCTCTGGTGTTCGTGGGCGAACGCTCCTACTCGCTCTATCTGGTGCAGTACCTCGCGATGACGGCGGTGATCGCGCTGGTGCCGTCGTACGCCGGGCACAGCACCCGGTTGTTCGTCGCCACCACCGTTGTCGGCCTGCTCGCCGCCGACCTGCTCTACCGCTGGGTGGAGCAGCCGATGATCAGGGTGGGACGCCGGTTCTCCGGACGCGGAAAGGTGGTCCCTCCGGTGCCGCCCGCCGAGCCGCCGTCCCCCGCCCAGCCCCCCACGTCCGAGCTTCCCGGTCGGACCGTGCACCCCACGCCGGTCCTCACCCTCGGCGGGGACCGCCGCTGATCATGAGGTTGGCGGGACGGTAGCTCGCGACCCGCCCGCCAACCTCATGGTCAACGAGCTGCGGTCAGGGGGCCGGGAGGGTGGTGTTCCACAGCGAGGCGCCGTCGCGGTCGCGCAGGTGCACCGTCAGGGCCTCCGACTCGCCGTCGATGGTGACCTCACCGAAATGCTGGAAGCCTCCCGCCGGGCCGGTGTTGGCCACCGGCGGCGCGTGCACGAAGGCCGCCTGCGGCCCGAACGTGCCGTCCAGCGCGTTCGGGCCGAACGCGCCCGCGTGCGCCGGGCCGGCGACGAACTCCCAGAACGGGATGAAGTCGCCGACCGCGGCGCGGGACGGGTCGTAGTGGTGCGCGGCGGAGTAGTGCACGTCGGCGGTCAGGAAGACCATGCCGGTCACCCCGGCCCGATGGGTGGCCCGCAGCACCTCGGCGAACTCCAACTCCCGGCCCGCCGGCGCACCCGGGTCGCCCTGCGCGACACCCTCCTGCGCGCCCGGACCGTCCGGCACCACAACTCCGATCGGCAGGTCGTTGGCGATCACCTTCCAGGTCGCCGTGGAGCGCTTCAGCTCCCGGATCAGCCACTCCCGCTGCTGCCGGCCGAGCAGACCGCGCTTCGGGTCGGCGTACGTGTTGCCGTCGTTCGGGTCCTTGAAGGTGCGCATGTCCAGCACGAACACGTCCAGCGACGGCCCGTACGACAGCCGCCGGTACATCGGCCCGTCGACCGGCACCGGTAGCCACTCGTTGAACGCCTGGCGGGCCCGGGCGGCGAGCACGTCCACCCGCCGCTCGGTGTAGCGCGGGTCGTCCAGGATCTCACCCGGGTACCAGTTGTTCAGTACCTCGTGGTCGTCCCACTGGTTGATCTGCGGCACCGCCGCGGCGAACTCCCGCAGGTGCTCGTCGAGCAGGTTGTAGGCGAACTGCCCGCGGTACTCGGTGAGCGACTCGGCGACCTTGCTCTTTTCCGGGGTGACCAGGTTGCGCCAGATCCGCCCGTCGGGCAGCGTCACCGACTCGACAAGCGGGCCGTCGGCGTACACCGTGTCGCCGCTGCACAGGAAGAAGTCCGGCCGGGTCTGCCGCATGGCCCGGAAGATCGACATTCCGCCGAAGTTCGGGTCGATGCCCCAGCCCTGCCCGACCACGTCGCCGGTCCAGACGAACTTCACGTCGCGCCGCCGATGCCGCCCGGGCGCGGTGGTCAGCGTCCCGGTCAGCGGCTCGCTGACCACCCCGTGTCGATCCAGGCTCTCCACCCGCACCCGGTAGTGCAGCCGCTCGGCGTCCGGCAGGCCCCGCAGCCGGACCTTGCCGGTGAAGTCGCCGTCCGGGGTGAGCACCGGCCCCCGCAGCTTGCGCGCCCCCCGGAAGTCCGGCCGACGGCTCACCTCTACCAGCATCCGGCCGGGCCGGTCGGCCCGCGTCCAGACCAGCGCCGAGTCCGCTGTCACGTCGCCGCTCTGCACGCCATGGGTGAGCACCGGGCGCGCCGCCGGGCGCCAGGCCGGGGCGGCGTTCGCGCCGGCACCGCCCAGCAGGGCGCCACCGGCGGCTCCGGCGCCGACCACCAGGCCGGTCCGCAGCAGGGTACGTCGATCAAGCTCGGTCATGTTTCCTCCCGATCATGGGTTGACCCCGTGGGTCTATCGGGTGGAGGTGACCGCGAGCGCCGGCCCGGGTGACGCGAACGCGAACGCCTGTCGTCGGGCCGTCGGTCGGCTTGCCACCCACAGCGGCCGCCCGGCGGCATGAGCGAGGTCACACTCCCGGTTGTCACGGCCCACCCCGGCCCAACCGTCGTACCGGCGTCGGACCGATCAGGAGGTAGTCATGCAACGGATGAACCCGACCGAGGTCGTACCGCAGGCGTACAAGGCGGTCATGGGGCTGGAGAAGTACGTCCAGACGAACGTCGACCGCACCGTGCTGGAGCTGGTGAAGCTGCGGGCGTCGATGATCAACGGGTGCGCGTACTGCGTCGACATGCACAGCCGGGACGCGCTCGCCGGCGGCGAGTCGAGCCAGCGACTGTTCGCTGTCGCCACCTGGCGGGAGGCGCCCTTCTTCGACGAGCGGGAGCGGGCCGCGCTGGCCCTCACCGACGCGGTCACCCGACTCGGTGAGCACGGGGTGCCGGACGAGGTGTGGGATGACGCCGCGAAGGTCTGGTCGGAGAAGGAACTCGCCGACCTCGTCATCGCGATTGCCACAATCAACGTGTGGAATCGGATCGGGGTGACCATGCGGCTGGAGCCTCCGGCACAGGCGTGACCACCGAGGCGGCAGCGGAGGCGGCCGGTGCGCTCGAGGCGCACCGGCCGATGCTGCTTGGGCTCGCGTACCGCCTGCTCGGCACCCGGCACGACGCGGAGGACGTGCTCCAGGAGGCGTACCTGCGCTGGCTGGGTGTGGACCGGGCCCGGGTCGACGAGCCGCGCCGGTACCTGTCCCGGGTGGTCACCCGGTTGGCCCTGGACCGGCTGCGCGCCCGGCAGGCGGCCCGCGAGACGTACGTCGGGACGTGGTTGCCCGAGCCGGTGCCGACCGCGCCCTCGCCGTTCGGGCCGTTGGACCGGGTGGAGCTACGCGACTCGCTCTCCACCGCGTTGCTGCACGTCCTGGAGCGACTCACCCCGCCGGAGCGGGCGGTGTACGTGCTGCACACAGCCTTCGACCTGCCGTACGCGGAGATCGCCGAGATCCTGGACCGATCCGTCGCCGACTGTCGGCAACTGTACCACCGGGCGACCGCGCGGGTACGGCAGGAGCAGCGCCGGTTCACCGCCAGCCGCCCGGAGCGCGAGCGGCTGCTGGACGCGTTCCTCGCCGCCGCCCGCGACGGTGACCTGGCCAGGCTCACCGACCTGGTAGCCGCCGACGCCACGGCGTGGAACGACGGTGGCGGTCGGGTGCGGGCCGCCCTCAACCCGGTCACCGGCGCGGACCGGATCGCCCGGTTCTACGCCGGGGTCTACGGCCCGCGCCACCGAGTCACAATGGATCCGGTCGAGCTCAACGGGGAACCCGCGATGCTGATCACCCGCGCGGACGGCAGTCGGTACACCCTGACCATCGCCGCGGCCGACGGCCGGATCACCGGGATCTACGTGGTCGGCAACCCGGCGAAGGTGCCGGCGGTCGGCTGAGCCGGGCGTCGTCGGTCGGCGCCGGGCCGGTGCCCGTCAGCCCAGCTCGGGGAACCAGAGCGCGATCTCGCGCTTGGCGCTGTCCGTCGAGTCGGAGGCGTGCACCAGGTTCTCCCGGTTGGACAGCGACAGGTCACCCCGGATGGTGCCGGCGGCGGCCTTCCGACCGTCGGTGGCACCGACCAGCCCACGGACCACGTCGATGACCTGGTCGCCGGAGAGCACCAGGGCGATCAGCGGGCCGCTGGTCATGAAGTCCTTCAGCGGCGGGTAGAACGCCTTGTCGACGTGCTCGGCGTAGTGCTCGTCGGCGACCGTGGCGTCCATCGTCCGGTGCACCATCGCGTCGATCCGCAGCCCCTTGCGCTCGAAGCGGGAGAGGACCTCGCCGACCAGGCCGCGGCGGACCGCATCGGGCTTGATCAGAACGAGGCTGCGCTCATCCGGGCTGTTGCTGGACACGCTGGGTTCCTCCTGTACGCGCTGAACGCTTGGGATCGGTACGGTCAGCCTAGCGACCCGGTCCCGGCGCCGGCGCGGCGGCCGGTCTTTCCCCCGGTGGCCGATCCGGCCTAGCCTGGCCCTGACCCCCGGGAGGTCCACTGTGGCGAATGGCGGGAACCGACCCATCGCGCCGGTACGCAAGCTGATCGGCACGGTGCTGGGCACCGTGGCCACGTTCGTCGTCCTGTTCGGGCTGGGCATGACCAGTTGGGCCATCGTGGCTCTCGGAGTCGCCCTGCTGGTGCTGGCGATCGCGCTGGCGACCGTACGCGGCGGCGGTCGCACGTGGGTCGTCGGCGTCGGGCACGTGCACAGCGCCTCCGAACCACCCACCCAGTACGCGTTCGGCCGCTGTGAACTGCAACTGGTGATCGACGCCCCTGGTCTGCCACCGCGATCCAAGAAGATCATCGAGCCGAGGGTGCCGGTCTCCAAGTGGCCTTCGCTGGGCCAGACCCTGCCGATCCGGGTCGCGTTGGACGACCAGCGGCACGTCAAGGTGCTCTGGGACGAGGTGCCGACCCACGCCGAGACCGCAGCTGCCGTCGCCGATCTCCCGCCGGAGTTCGCCGACGCGGAGGCGATGGACGAGCTGCTGATCCAGCAGGACGCTCCGCCGTGGGCCGACCGCGCACCCGACGACGACTTCCGCGACGACTTCCGGGACCCAGTCGGTGACCCCCTGCGCACCGACGCTTCCCGCGACGACCTCCGGCGTGATGACCCCCGGCGCGACGACCTCCGGCGTGACGACCCAGTCGTCGTGCCCGAGGAACGCGAGCCGGTGGTGATGCACCAGAGCCCGGGTGGCCCGGTGGTGTTGGAGGGCGTTCTCGTCGAGCAGCAGCCCGGTGGACTGCCCCGACGGGCCACCCCGGCGCCGCGCCCGCCCGCCGAGGAACACTTCGACGAGCCCACCGCCGACCGGTTCGACGCTCCGGCGGAGCACGGCACGACCGCCCCGCCGGTCGAGGACCCGGTCGACCAGTCCAACGCGCAGCGCTCCGACCCACCGTCCAGCGCGCCGCGCTTCGACCCACCGCCAGCGCAGCGGTCCGGTCCCGGTGCGGCCGACCCGCTGGACCCACTCGACCTTCCGCTGGACGATCCCTCCCCGGCCGGTGCCGCTCGCGCGACAGTGACCGACGAGGAACTGGACCAGGCGATTTTCGGGTTCGAGGCCGGCTCGGCCGCGGACCCGGCCGCGCCGATCAGCGGGGTCGGCCTCACCCTGCTGGTCACCGACCTACCCCGGTCGCTCAACTTCTACCGCGACGTGCTCGGCTTCAGCGAGGTCGACCAGGGGGCCCACAACGCCGTCCTCGCATCCGGGACGACCCGGATCGTCCTCCGCGAGGTGACCGGGGCAGCACCCATCAGTCGCCGGCTCGTCCACGTCAACCTTGAGGTGAACGACATCGAGGCGGCGTACGAACGGTTGCGCGAGTCGGGCGTCCGCTTCACGTACGCGCCCCGGGTGGTCAACCGGGGCACCAAGCTGGAGGTGTGGGCGGCGGCGTTCCGCGACCCCGACGGCCACGGCGTCGCGCTCACCCAGTGGCGCGAACGCGCCGACGCCTGACCCGGCCCGCTCCCGCCCTTGGACGCCGCCGGCCAGGCCCGGCGTCAGCCGAGGATGACCCGGCGAACGTGCAACGCGTACGCCCAGACCAGGGCGAAGATGATGCCCAGCCCGAGCAGCGACCAGTGCAGCAGACCGCCCAGCAACAGGAGGCCCTGGAGCACGGTGCCGGCGTTCCAGGCCCAGGGGCGGCGCATCATGCCGGCGAGCACCACGGCGGCCACCGCGAGTGCCACCACCGCACCGATCGCGGCGCCGCCGAGGTCACCGCCGACCACCCGGATCGGCTGGATAGCCAGCAGGAGCACCAGCGCCTCCAGGCTGAGCGTGCCAGCACCGAGACCGCGTACCGCTCCCTCCGGGTTGCGCAACCCGGAGCGCCGCGGCTGCCCGGTCGTCGGTTCCTCCCCCACCGGCTCCTCGGCCGGCGGGCGCGTCGGGTCCTCGGTGGGGTGCGGGTCCCGCTCGGGGCTGGTCATCGCTTCAGCAGCCGGCGCGCGTCGGCGACCGTCACCACGGAACCCGTGACCAGCACCCCGACCCCGCTCAGTTCGCCCGGGACGTCCTCCTCGGCCAACGCCACCGCCAACTCGATGGCGTCCGGCATCTCCTCGGCCGAGTCCACCCGCTCCTCGCCGAAGATCTCGGCGGCCAGCGCGGCGAGCTCCTCCGTCGGCATCGCCCGCGGCGAGCTGTTGCGGGTGACCACCACCTGGTCGACAACCGGCTCCAACAGCTCCAGCAGCGCTTCCGCGTCCTTGTCGGCCAGTACGCCGATGACGGCCACCAGCTTGCTGAACGCGAACTCCTCCTGGAGCGCGGTCACTGTGGCCTTCATGCCGTGCGGGTTGTGCGCCCCGTCCAACAGGACGGTCGGGGCGTTACGGACCCGCTCCAACCGGCCGGGGGAACTGGTCGAGGCGAAGCCCTCCCGGACCGCCTCGATGTCCAGCTGACGCCGAGCACCCGCACCCAGGAACGCCTCCACGGCGGCGAGCGCCACCGCCGCGTTCTGCGCCTGATGGGCACCGTGCAGCGGGATGAACACGTCGTCGTACACGCCACCCAGACCCTGCAGGGTAAGCACCTGACCGCCGACCGCGACCGCCCGACGCTGCACGCCGAACTCGCCGCCCTCCCGGGCGATGGTGGCCCCGACCTCGGCGCAACGTTCGAGCAGCGGCCGCGCGGCCTCCTCCTCCTGGGCGGCCGCGATCACGGTGGCCCCCGGGTGGATGATGCCGGCCTTGGCCAGCGCGATGTCCTGAATCGTGTCGCCGAGCCACTCGGTGTGGTCCAGCCCGATCGGGGTGATCACACAGACCCCGGCCTGGAGAACGTTCGTGGCGTCCTCGGCACCGCCGAGGCCGACCTCGACCACCGCGATGTCGACAGGCGCGTCGGCGAAGGTGGCGAACGCCAGCGCGGTGGTCATGTCGAAGTACGTCAGCGGCTCGTCCGACCGCGCGTCGACCAGCTCGGCCAGCGGTTTGATCTCCCGGTACACCGAAGTGAACCGCTCCTCGCTGACCGGCTCCCCGTCCAGGCTTATCCGCTCCCGGACGGTCTCCAGGTGTGGGCTGGTGTACCGGCCGGTGTGCAGCCCGTGCGCCCGCAGCAGCGAGTCGATCATCCGCGCGGTGGAGGTCTTGCCGTTGGTGCCGGTCAGGTGGATCGCGGGGTACGCCCGCTGTGGGCTGCCGAGCAGGTCGAGCAGCGACTCGATCCGGTCCAGCTCGAAGACCATGCGGGTGAAACCGCGGGCGTTCAGCTCGGCTTCGACGGCGGCGAAATCGGTACGGTCGGTCACGAGGGCAGTGTCTCCAGAGCAGCGTCGATCCGGACCAGGTCGGCCTCGGCGGTGGCGAGCCGGTCGCGGATCTTCGCGACCACCGGCTCGGGGGCCTTGCCGATGAAGGCAGGGTTGTCGAGCTTCGCCCGGGCCTGGGCGACCTCCTTCTCGGCCGCCGCGCGGTCCTTCGTCAGCCGGGCCCGCTCGGCGGCCACGTCGATCGACCCCCGGGTGTCCAACGCGACACCTACCGCGCCGGGCATGGCCAGCGTGGCGCTGGCCTGGAAGTCGTCACCGGCCGGATCCAACCGGACCAGCGAACGGATCAGCGGCTCGTGGGCCGCGATACCCGCGCCGGACAGCCCGTCCAGGCGGGCAGCCACCCGCTGCGTCGGGCGCAGCCCCTGGTCGGAACGGAACCGGCGGATCTCGGTGACCACCCGCTGCACACCGACCAACTCGGCCTCCGCGGCGTCGTCGATGAGCGACAGGTCGGCCACCGGCCAGGCGGCGGCCTGCACCGTCTCGCCGCCGGTCAGCGCGAGCCACAACTCCTCGGTGACGAACGGGATGACCGGGTGCAGCAGCCGCAGCAGCTGGTCGAGCACGTGCCCGAGCACCCGGCGGCTGGCCTCCGCGCGCTCACCGCCCTCGGCGAGCACCGGCTTGCTCAGCTCCACGTACCAGTCGCAGACGTCGTCCCAGGCGAAGTGGTACAGCAGGTCGCACACCTTGGCGAACTCGTACGCCTCGAACTGCTCGTCGACCTCGGCGGTGACGTGCGCCAAACGGGACAGGATCCACCTGTCGACGGTGGAGAGCTGCTCGGTGGGAGGCAGGTCGCCGTTGGTGTGCGCGCCGTTCATCAGGGCGAACCGGGTGGCGTTCCAGAGCTTGTTGCAGAAGTTGCGGGAACCCTGGCACCACTCCTCGCTGACCGGAACGTCCTGGCCGGGGTTCGCGCCCCGGGCCAGGGTGAACCGGGTGGCGTCGGCGCCGTACCGGTCGATCCAGTCCAGCGGGTCGACCACGTTGCCGAACGACTTCGACATCTTCTTGCCGAACTGGTCGCGCACCATGCCGTGCAGGGCGACCACGTCGAAGGGCGGCCGGCCGTCCATCGCGTAGAGGCCGAACATCATCATCCGGGCGACCCAGAAGAACAGGATGTCGTACCCGGTGACCAGCACGCTTGTCGGGTAGAACTTCGCCAGGTCCGGGGTCTGCTCGGGCCAGCCCAGGGTGGAGAACGGCCACAGGCCGCTGGAGAACCAAGTGTCCAGGACGTCCTCGTCCTGGTGCCAGCCCTCGCCGGTCGGCGCCTCCTCGTCGGGGCCGACGCAGACGATCTCGCCCGCCGGGCCGTACCAGACCGGGATGCGGTGCCCCCACCACAGCTGGCGGGAGATGCACCAGTCGTGCATGTTGTCGACCCAGGCGAAGTAGCGCTTGGCCAGCTCGGCCGGCTCGATGCGGACCCGGCCGTCGCGCACCGCGTCCCCGGCGGCCTGGGCCAGCGGGGCGGTGTTGACGAACCACTGCAACGACAGCCTCGGCTCGACGGTGGTCTTGCACCGCGAGCAGTGCCCCACCGCGTGCACGTACGGGCGCTTCTCGGCGACGATCCGGCCCTGCTCGCGCAGCGCGGCCACGATCGCGGGCCGTGCCTCGAACCGGTCCAACCCCTCGAACGGGCCGGGCACGGTGATGACGCCACGCTCGTCCATCACTGTCAGCGCGGGCAGGTCGTGCCGCTGGCCGATCTCGAAGTCGTTCGGGTCGTGCGCGGGCGTAACCTTGACCATGCCGGTGCCGAAGGACGGGTCGACGTGCGCGTCGGCGACGATCGGGATCCGGCGGCCGGTCAGCGGCAGCTCGACCTCGGTGCCGATCAGGTGCTGGTAGCGCTCGTCGTCGGGGTGCACCGCCACGGCGGTGTCGCCGAGCATCGTCTCCGCCCGGGTGGTGGCCACCACGACCTCGTCGCTGTAGCGGATCGAGATCAGCTCGCCGTCGTCGTCGGTGTGCTCGACCTCAATGTCGGAGAGCGCCGTGAGGCATCGCGGACACCAGTTGATGATCCGGTTGGCCCGGTAGATGAGGCCGTCGTCGAAGAGCTTCTTGAAGATCGTCTGGACGGCACGGGTCAGCCCCTCGTCCATGGTGAAGCGCTCGCGGTCCCAGTCGACGGAATCGCCGAGGCGGCGCATCTGGCCGAGGATGGCGCCACCGGACTCGGCCTTCCACTGCCAGACCCGCTCGACGAACTTCTCCCGGCCGAGGTCGTGCCGGGACAGACCCTCGGCGGCGAGTTGACGCTCGACCAGGTTTTGGGTGGCGATACCGGCGTGGTCCATGCCGGGTAGCCACAGCGCCTCGAAGCCCTGCATCCGCTTACGCCGGGTCAACGCGTCCATCAGGGTGTGCTCGAACGCGTGGCCCATGTGCAGCGAACCGGTGACGTTCGGCGGCGGGATGACGATGGTGAAGGGAGGCTTGTCGCTGTCGGCGGAGGCCCGGAAGTGCCCGCCGGCTACCCACTGCTCGTACCGTCGCTGCTCTACCTCACCGGGCTGGTACTGGCCGGCAAGGGTCGGGGCGTCGGGGCGTCGGGCATCCAGTCTCTCGGTCACCGGACAAGTCTACGGAGGGCTTCCGCAGACCTGACGTGCGCCACCTGCCGTTCGCGTACGGTGTCGGCTATGTCCGACGCACATCTCACCGAGCGGTCGCGCGATGGCGGCCGTGAGCCGGTCGAGCTGACCGAAGAGCCGATCCAGCTGAGCACCCGGGACTCCGGAGGCGACCCCGACGAGCGGTCCGGCGGCTGGTCACGCCGCCGCAAGATCGGTTGGACGGTCGCGCTGGTGGTCGGCCTCGCCGGCGCCGCGGTGCTCGGGGTCGGTGGGTGGCGGGTGGCGCAACAGAAGGACACCCAACTGACGTCACCCGATCAGGTGGCGGGTCTGACCCGCGACGACAGCGAGCGGGCGAAGAGCACTGCCGACTATCTGCGCAGCGGCCTGGCGGCGAACATCGAACTGGACCGCAGTTTCGGCACGGTCTACCGCGACCCGGCCGACGAGAAGCGCTCGGTGCTCATCTTCGGGGGCACCACGTTGCTCTGGCAGCCGGAGCGGGACCTGGACAGCCTCTTCCGGTTGATGTCGGACGAGACCGGCGCGGTGAACGGCCTTCGCGAGCTGCCCGCGGGCGGCCTCGGCGGGATCCTGAAGTGTGGCAGCACCAGCGGTGAGGGTGGAGACTTCGCGGTGTGCGGCTGGGCCGACCACGGCAGCGTGGTCATGGCGATGTTCCCCGGCCGGTCGGTGAGCGACGCCGGCGGCTTGCTGCGCAACCTCCGCGACGGCATGCAGACCCGGGACTGACCCGCACCGGGCCACCCGCCTAAACCACCGTCCCGCCCAGACCACTGACCATCCGGGCAACCGCCTGGCCCGCGCCGTCCACGCCTGGCCCGCGCCGTCACGCCTGGCCCGCGCCGTCGGGCGGGACAGGCGGCCTATTCCGCGGGACGGTGTGATCGCGCTCGATCCTGGTTGTAGTGGCCTCACTGACGCGCTGACACCACTACAACCAGGATCGAGCGTGACCTTGGCGTCCGTGAACCCGATTCCCGGCCTCTCCCGGTCGTCGGACACCCCCAGAGCCACGTTCTCGGCCGCTTCCGGGGTGTCAGGCAAACCGGGTCGATAACCGACCCCCTGAGGGGCAGGGGTGTGAGGTGGAAAGGGCAGGGGTGTGGGGTGGAAAGGGCAGGGGTGTGGGGTGGAAAGGGAGGGGGCGAACGCAGATAAGGCCACCCCGGAGGGTGGCCTTATCTGGAAGATTGTCCGGCGGTGTCCTACTCTCCCACACCCTCACGAGTGCAGTACCATCGGCGCTGGAGGGCTTAGCTTCCGGGTTCGGAATGTAA
>NZ_JBEXIM010000024.1:0-86352 GCF_040608575.1 Micromonospora sp. NPDC005171
GCCCGAGCTGCGCAGGGATCAAGCCTGACCGCCCGGAGCAGCTCGGGCTCCGGCGAAAACCCACGGCCGCAACCAGAGAAAAAGCTCAGAGAACGAGCCGAGCCTTCTGGAACGCCTCCGCCTCGTCCTCCGTGCCGACCTTGCCGTACATGCCGACCATCAGCAGCACCAGGGCGGCCGTCATCACCACGATCACGGTGGTGATGCTGAAGTTGAAGATGTTGGCGTCGGTCCGGATGAACGCGAGACCGGCCAGGCTGACCACCATGAGGCCGTACGCCAACCACTGGTTGATCGCCACGTCGATGTTGCGGCCGAGCGCGGTGCCGACCAGCACGACGATCCCGAGCAGCACGCTGAGCAGCGAGAAGCCCAGGTTCGTGCCCTGGCCGAGGACCCGGGTGTCGTCCTGGGCGAGGATCTCGTTGCCGGTGCTCGCGATGATGCCGAGCACACCGAAGACGACCAGGTACAGACCGGTCAGCCCGCCGATCGCCCGGTAGATCGGCCGCGCGGGGTGGTTGACGGGGGTGTGTGCCATGTCTGTGTCTCCAACGCCGTGGGGTAGGTGTCGCCGACGATTGTCTCGCACGTGGTGATGTGACGCCGCACACGGGGCCTGGGCCGGCGCGCCCGGCCGGTCAGCTCTCGGGCAGGTCCTCGGCGAGGGTCATCCAGCTCTCCTCGATCCGCTCCCGTTCGGCGCGCAGATCCTTGAGCTGGGTGTCCAACTCGGCGACCCGGGCGTAGTCGGTGGCGTCCGCCGCGAGCTGATCGAGCAGCGTGGTCTCGCGCTGGTCGAGCTTGCCGAGTTGCCGCTCCAGCCGGGTCAGCTCCTTGCGGGCCTGGCGCACCTCGGCGGCGGACATGCCGCCTCCCGAGGGGGCAGCGGGCGCGGAGGTCGAGGTGACGCCCGCCCGGGAAGAGCCGGCCCGCTCGGCGGTCCGCGCGAGGTATTCGTCCACGCCGCCCGGCAGGTGCACCAGCCGACCGTCGCCGAACATCCCGTACGCCGTGTCGGTGACCCGCTCGATCAGGTACCGGTCGTGGCTCGCCACGATGATCGTGCCGGGCCACGAGTCGAGCAGGTCTTCCAGCGAGGCGAGAGTGTCCGTGTCCAGGTCGTTTGTGGGCTCGTCGAAGAGCAGCACGTTGGGCTCGCCCGCCAGCAGCCGCAGCATCTGCAACCGGCGGCGTTCCCCACCGGAGAGGTCACTGACCGGGGTCCAGAGTCGGCGGTCGTCGAAGCCGAACACCTCGGCGAGCTGCGAGGCGGAGACCTCCCGGTCCCCGAGCTGAACCCGCCGGGCGACCTCCTCCACCGCTTCCAGCACCCGCAGGTGCCCGGGCAGCTCGGTGAGCTCCTGGGAGAGGAACGCCGGCCGCACGGTGGAGCCGGTGTTGAGGCGGCCACCAGCGGGGCGGGTGATGCCTGCGAGCATCCGCAGCAGGGTGGTCTTGCCGGCGCCGTTGGCCCCGAGAATGGCGATCCGGTCGCCCGGGCCGACCAGCCAGGTGACGTCGCGCAGGATCTCCTTCGGCCCGGCGTGCAGCTCGACGTTCTCCAGCTCGTACACCTGCTTGCCGAGGCGCGAAACCGCCATCCGCTGCAACGACATGGTGTCGCGCGCCGGCGGCACGTCGGCGATCAACGCGTTCGCGGCGTCGATGCGGAACTGCGGCTTGGAGGTCCGGGCGGGCGGACCACGGCGCAGCCAGGCGATCTCCTTGCGGAGCAGGTTCTGCCGGCGGGCCTCGGTGGCGGCGGCGACCCGCTCGCGCTCGGCGCGGGCGAGGGTCCAGGCGGCGAAGCCACCCTCGTAGGCGCGGACGGCCTGGTCGGCGACCTCCCAGGTGGTGGTGCAGACAGCATCCAGGAACCACCGGTCGTGGGTGACCACGACCAGGGAGCCCTTGCGCCCGACCAGGTGCCGGGCCAGCCAGTCGACACCGCCGACGTCCAGGTGGTTGGTGGGCTCGTCGAGGATGAGCAGGTCGGAGTCGCGCACGAGCAGCGCGGCGAGCGCCACCCGCCGTCGTTCGCCACCGGACATCGGGCCGACCGGCTGGTCAAGGCCGAGGTGCGGCATGCCGAGGCCGTCGAGGATGGCGCGAACGCCTGCGTCGCCGGCCCACTCGTGCTCGGCGCCCATGCCCTCACCGAGCCAGGCGGTGCCGAGCACCACGTCCCGGACGGTCGCCTCGGGGGCGAGGGTGAGCTGCTGCGGCAACCAGAGCACGCGCAGGTCACGGCGGTGGGTGACCCGGCCGTCGTCGGGGTCCTCCTGCTTGGTGAGCAGCCGCAGCAGGGTGGACTTGCCGGCGCCGTTGAGGCCGACCACGCCGATCCGGTCGGCGTCGTCCAGGCCGAGCGAGACGTCCGTGAGCAGCCGCCCGGCGGCGCCGTACCCCTTGGACACCCGGTCCAGATTGACGATGTTCGCCACGTTCCACCCTTCATGATCAAAGCGTCCGGGTGCCGGCGGGCACCTGGACGCCTCTCCCAAGGGTACGCGGACGCCCCGAACGCCCGCGCCGCGTGCCAGCAGCCCCGGTGGGACGCGTCGTCAGCCGATGCGGGCGCCGGCGACCGGGCCGTGCGCGACCCGCGCCTCCCGGCAGACACCAGCGGCGGTCAGCTCGGCGGCGATCCGCTCCGCGGCGGCCGCGTCCGCGGCGAGGAACACGCAGGTGGGTCCGGAGCCGGAGACGATGCCGGTGAGCGCGCCGGCCGCCTCGCCGGCCTTCAACGTGTCGGCCAGCGCCGGGCGCATGGCCAGCGCGGCGTCCTGGAGGTCGTTGCCGAGCGTACCGGCGAGCACCCGGGGGTCACGCTGACGCAACGCGCCGAGCAGGGCATCGGTGCTGCCCAGCGGGGCGCCCGCGGCACCGGAGTCGCGGAGCCGGTCCAGCTCCCGGTACGCGGTCGGGGTGGACAGGCCGACGTCGGCGATCGCCACCACCCAGTGCCAGGTGGTGGGGCGGGCCAGCACGGGGCTGATCGCCTCACCCCGGCCGGTGCCCAGCGCGGTGCCACCGTAGATCAGGAACGGCACGTCGGAGCCGAGGTCGGCGGCGATGCCGGCCAGCTCGTCGCGGGACAGCCCGGTGCCCCAGAGCGCGTCGCAGGCCACCAGCGCGGCGGCCGCGTCGGCGCTGCCACCGGCCAACCCACCGGCGAGCGGGATCTGCTTGCGCAGGTGCAGTCGGGCGTGCGGCAGCACCCCCGCGTAACCGGCGAGGGCGTGCGCGGCGCGGATCACCAGGTTGGTGTCGTCCAGGGCCAGCTCGCCGGTGCCTTCACCCTCCATCGTCAGGGCGAGGGTGTCGCCCCGGCGGGCGGTCAGCTCGTCGTAGATCGAGATGGCGTGGTAGACGGTGTTCAGCTCGTGGTAGCCGTCCCGGCGCAGCGGGCCCACCCCGAGGTGCAGGTTGACCTTCGCGGGCACCCGCACCCGCACCGGGCCGGCGGCCCCACGTCGCTCGTCGTCGTCCGGTCGCCAGGCCTCGGTCACCGGGTGATGTCCCACAGGTGCAGGCGGATGTCGAACGGCTTGGCCACGATCAGCTCCTCGGCGTCCTGGGCGGGCACGGCGTCAGCCTACTTTGCGGCCGGCGTACCGACCGGAGCCGACGCGGCGATGGCGGCGAACTGCTCGACGGTCAGTGACTCGCCACGGGCGCCGGGATCGACGCCGGCCGCGGTGAGCGCCGCGGCGGCCCGGTCCGCGCCGCCGGCCCAGCCGGCCAGGGCGGCGCGCAGCGTCTTACGGCGCTGCGCGAACGCCGCGTCCACAACGGCGAAGACCCGCTCCCGGGGTACGTCGGCGCGGGGCGGCTGGTGGCAGGTGAAGGCGACCAGGCCGGAGTCGACGTTTGGCACCGGCCAGAACACGTTCGGCGGCACCTTGCCGGCGCCCCGGGCCTGGGCGTACCAGGCGAGCTTCACCGACGGGATGCCGTACACCTTGGATCCGGGACCGGCGACGAGCCGGTCGGCGACCTCCTTCTGCACCATCACCAGGCCGTGTCGCAGGGTGGGCAGCACGGCGAGCAGGTGCAGCACCACGGGCACGGCGACGTTGTAGGGCAGGTTCGCCACCAGCGCGGTCGGTGGCGGGTCGGCCAACTCGGCGGGGGCGATGCGCAGCGCGTCCGCGCGGTGCACGGTGAGCCGGGCGGCATCGGCCCCGGCGTGCCGCGCGACGGTCTCCGGCAACGCCCCGGCGAGCACCGGGTCGATCTCCACGGCGTGCACGTGCCCGGCGACCGGCAGCAGCCCCAGGGTCAGCGAGCCGAGCCCGGGCCCCACCTCCAGGGCCACGTCGTCGGGGGTCAGGCCGGCGGCGGTGACGATCCGACGCACGGTGTTCGGGTCGTGCACGAAGTTCTGGCCCAGCTTCTTGGTGGGCGCGACGCCCAGCCGGGCGGCGAGTTCCCGGATCTCCGCCGGGCCGAGGAGACCGGTCATGGCTGGCAGCGTAGCGACGACGCCGGAACCGACCGTCGGGCCGGGCTCACCACGGGCCGAAGGCCCGGTCGCCGGTGGCGGAGATGGCCGCGCACAGCTCGTCCAGATCGCTGCCGGTGGTCGCGGCGAGCGCGCGGACGGTGAGCGGAATCAGGTACGACGCGTTCGGCCGGCCCCGGTAGGGCATCGGGGTGAGATACGGGGCGTCGGTCTCCACCAGCATCTGATCCACCGGGGTGAGCGCGGCGGCCTCGCGCAGCGCCGTCGCGCTGCCGAAGGTGACGGTGCCGGCGAAGCTCAGCAGATAGCCGCGGCGGACGCACTCGCGGGCGAAGTCGGCGTCGCCGGAGAAGCAGTGCAGCACCACCCGGTCGGGAGCGCCTTCGTCGTCGAGGATCCGCAGCACGTCGGCGTGCGCGTCGCGGTCGTGGATGACAAGCGTCTTGCCGTACCGCTTGGCGATGGCGATGTGTGCCCGGAAGCTCTGCTCCTGCGCGGCACGCCCCTCGTCGCCGGTCCGGAAGAAGTCCATGCCGGTCTCGCCGATCCCCCGGACCCGGTCGCGGGCGGCGAGTGACTCGATCTCCCGCAACGCCTCGTCGAGGTCGCTCAGCCGGGGCGCCTCGTTGGGGTGCAGCGCCACGGTGGCCAGCACGGCGGGGTACCGGTCGGCGGTGTCTGCGCCCCACCGGGAGGAGGCGACGTCCACGCCCACCTGAACCAGTCGGTCCACGCCGACCTTCGTGGCCAGCGCGACGGCCACGGCAACCGGGTCGTCGGCCGGCCCACCGCCGGGCACACCGGCCTCGCTGACAGTGATGTCCAGGTGGGTGTGGCTGTCCAGCACCGCCCTGGGCAGTGGCTCGGGGGCGGGCGGAAACTCTCCGGCCCGCCGGGCGGCACGCTCGCGGCGGGATTCAGTGGGTTCGCTCATCAGCGACAGCATCACACACCGGGCCTGTCCATCTGCCCGCCACCCGACGTTCACCCCGACTACGCGGCGCGACTCTACCGTCGCCACCGAGCGAGCGCGGCGAGCTACCGGCAGGCACGGCAGCGTGGCGCGAAGCGACGGCACGGAGCGAAGCGGAGCGCTGGCAATGAGCGGACTGAATGCGCCACCGGGCCGACGCGAGCGCGTGACGGCACCCATCTCATCGAACAGCGGGAGGTGACGGCATGAGCGTCACCCCCCAGGCCGGTGGCACCGCGGGCGAACGGACCGGCCTGCACGTGGCGTTCGGCGGCGGCGTGTACCCGGCCGAGGAGATCGCCCGGGGCGCCGCGTACGAGTTGTTCAGCGCCGACGAGGTGGCCGGCTTCGAGTGGGCGCCCCGCCCGGGCAGCAGCCTGCCGTGGCGCCGTTTCGTGCACGTCACCGAGGTGACAGCGGTGCACGGGGCGACGGAGCCGGTCGACGAGCCGGAGACGCCGCTGCTGATGCCCGCCCATCGCGAGCGGGGTTGGGCGTACCTGCACCAGCTCAGCCAACAGCCGGCGGCGGCGGGCGACCCGATGCTGGCAATGGCACGCGCGTCGGTGATGGTCCGGCGGGGCACCCGGATGATGAAGGTGCTCTCGGTCCAGCAGGTCGCCGGCTACCTCCGGGGGTGGCTGCCGCACGGTTTCTGCTACCGGGAGCACGACGTGGCGCACCTGCGCACGCCGGCGACGACGACTGTGCTGCGTACCGACGGTGACGCCGGCCGGGACGGCCCGGACGTGGCGTACGCGCTGCGCTGGCGCGCGTCCGACCCGGGCGACTACGACGTGCCGGTGGGCCCGGCACACCGCGGCCTGACCGCACTGCCCTCCCGGGACCGGCTCGGTGCCCCGGTGCTCGGCACCGGCTTCGTGCCCAGCAACGGTCAGCTCATCCCGGAGTTCATCACCCGGGACTTCGCCGACCTGCCGATGCCGGCGAACGCCGCCCTCATCGCCTACCCGGCGGAGGGGGTGGAGGTGGTGCTGTACACCTACCAGGCCGAGCAGCGCGGGTGGCTGCGGATGGTGGGCCCGCAGTGGCGGCACCTGCTGGCCGCGGTGCCGGGCCTCTCCCCGGACCAGGAGTACGTGCCGAACGCCGACGTGCCCCGCTCCACCCAGCTCGTCGGCATGTACGGCGACAGCGAGTACGAGGCGGTCGCCGACCTGCCCGGCGGGTTCCGGGTGCTGGCGATGACCCGGGCGGCCCGTTACCCGGTGGAGGCGGTGGCCCGCCGGGTCCGGTTCGCCGCGTGGCGGGGGGTGCTGTGCCTGGTGCTGCGGGAGGAGGCCGGCTGGCTGCGGGTGCGCCTGCGCTACCCGAACCCGGACACCGTGGTCGCCACCGGCGCGCAGTGCCAGGAACGTGGCGTCTACGAGGCGTGGGCACCGAGCGCCGAGGTGACCGACGACCAGGTGATGGACACCCGGTACGCGATGTGACGGCGCGCGGCGGCAGGGCATCCCGCCGCCGCGCGCCGTGCGGTCAGTCGGCCAGCCGGGCCAGTTCCTCGTCGACGATCGACGGGTCGAGCTTGCGGAACACCGGCTTCGGCACGGCCAGCGGGCGGCCCGCCTCGATCGACACCGACTCCCAGCGCGCGCCGACTGTGTAGTCCCCGGTGAGCACGGGATACGCCGGACCGCCGTCCAGGTCGTCGACCTGCTCGATCACCGGCATCGGCGCGTGTACGCCGGTGCCCCCGAGCAGCTCGTGCACCTGCTGCGCGGAGTGTGGCAGGAACGGGGTGAGCAGCGTGTTGGCATCGCTGATCACCTGAAGGGCGACGTGCAGGATGGTGCCCATCCGAGGCTTGTCCGCCTCGTCCTTGAGCTTCCAGGGCGCCTGCTCGGAGAGGTACCTGTTGGCCTCGGCGACCACCTTCATGGCCTCGCCGATCGCCTGCTTCTGCCGGTGCCGGCCGATCAGGTCGCCCACGGTGGTGAACCCGGCCCGGCTGACAGCGAGCAGCGCCTCGTCGGCCTCGGTGAGCCCGGCCGGGTCGACCGGCGGGATCGCCCCGAAGTTCTTCGCGGCCATCGAGACGGACCGGTTGACCAGGTTGCCCCAGCCGGCCACCAACTCGTCGTTGTTGCGGCGAAGGAACTCGGCCCAGGTGAAGTCGGTGTCGTTGCTCTCCGGGCCGGCGGCGGCGATGAAGTAGCGCAGCGCGTCGGCGTCGTAGCGCTCCAGGAAGTCGCGAACGTAGATGACCACCTTGCGGGACGACGAGAACTTGCGCCCCTCCATGGTCAGGTATTCGCTGGAGACCACCTCGGTGGGCAGGTTGAGCCGACCCAGCTCGCCCGGCTCACCGTCGCGGGAGCCCTCGCCGGAGTATCCGGAGAGCAGCGCCGGCCAGATCACCGAGTGGAAGACGATGTTGTCCTTGCCCATGAAGTAGTAGGACTGGGCGTCCTTACCGGCACCGTCGGTGGACCACCACTTCCGCCACGCGTCGGGGTCGCCGGAGCGGCGGGCCCACTCGATCGAGGCGGACAGGTAGCCGATGACGGCGTCGAACCACACGTAGATCCGCTTGTCCGACCTGTCGCGCCAGCCGTCGAGCGGGATCGGTACGCCCCACTCCAGGTCACGGGTGATCGCCCGGGGCTGGAGGTCGTCGAGCAGGTTGCGGGAGAACCGCAGCACGTTGGGCCGCCACCCCTCGCGGGTGTCCAGCCACTGCCGCAGCACGTCGGCCAGGGCCGGCAGGTCCAGGAAGAAGTGCTCGGTCTCGACGAACTTCGGAGTCTCCCCGTTTATCCGCGACTTCGGGTTGATCAGGTCGATCGGGTCGAGCTGGTTGCCGCAGTTGTCGCACTGGTCACCGCGGGCGCTGTCGTACCCGCAGATCGGGCAGGTGCCCTCGATGTAGCGGTCGGGCAGGGTGCGCCCGGTGGACGGGGAGATCGCGCCCATTGTGGTCTTCGGCACGATGTAGCCGTTGCGGTACATCCCCTCGAACAACTCCTGCACCACCGCGTAGTGGTTGCGGGTGGTGGTGCGGGTGAACAGGTCGTAGGAGAGACCGAGGCCGTGCAGGTCCTCGACGATCACCCTGTTGTACCTGTCGGCCAGCTCGCGCGGGGTCACCCCGTCGGCGTCGGCCTGCACCTGGATGGGGGTGCCGTGCTCGTCGGTGCCGGAGACCATGAGCACGTCGTGGCCGGCCATCCGCATGTACCGGGCGAAGACGTCGGAGGGAACGCCGAAACCGGAGACGTGGCCGATGTGGCGGGGGCCGTTGGCGTACGGCCAGGCCACTGCCGCGAGAACGTGACTCATGAGCAGTGAGCCTAGTGACCCGTCCGGGGCGTTCGCGAACCAATGGGGGGTGCCCGACCGGCGGACCGGGCCGATCACCCCGCCCATTGGTCCGATTTGTCGTCGACACGCGGCTCAGCTGCCCGTTTCGCCTCCTGAGGCGGTGTGCAATGAACGTCGTGACGGGCAGAGGAGCGGCACGGGACCACGAGGACCGTCCCACCGGGCCGGCGGTCGGCGACGACAGTGGGCCCGAGCCGGCCGCGCCCCGGGCCTCCGGGGTCGCGCCGCAGCCCCGGCTGGTGCCCACCGCCGACAGGGGTGCGCAGCGGCCCACCCCGGCGGGGAGGTCCGCCTCCCCGGCCCGTCCCACGCCGGCGGCGCCGTCACCCACCCCGACCCGCCCGACCCCGGCGGCACCCGTACCCAGCCCGGCCCGACCCGGCTCGTCCGGCCCGCCGGCCGGCGCGGCGCCCGCCGACGGGGAGTCCGTCGAGGTGGAGCCGACCACCGGCGCGCCGGTGGACGCGGTGCCGCGTCGGGTGCCGGTCCGACAGCAGGGCCGCCGGCAGCGAGACCACCGGCCCGACGGCGGCCCGCCGGACGACGGCGGCGCTTTCTGGGCACCGATCGAGCAGGTGCACTGGGACGGCACCCCGATCCGCAAGGACCCGGCACCGGCGCGGGTTCGCGGCCTCCGGTTGGCGTGGCGCCGGGCGCCGGGCCGCACGCCCCCACCGCCGGATCCGCTGCCCGGGCTCGCCGCGCTGGTGGGGCTGAGCCTGGCCGCCGCCTTCTTCGCCTGGGTCAGCGCCGGCCCGTTCTGGCTCGCGGTCGGGCACGCCCGGACGGGCACTGTGGTGATCGACGACTGCTCCGGTGGCGGGCTCACCCAGCGGTGCCGGGGAATCTTCACGGCCGACGACGGGCGGTTCATCGCCCATGGTGTCCGGGTCAGCGGGGTGCCCGCCGAGGACAGCGCGGCCGGCACCCCGCTGCCGGCGCGGATGACCGGCCCGGACAGCGCCACCGCGTACGCGGACGTCGGCGTGGGCCGGCACCTGCGGTGGCTGCCCGGTCTGCTGGTGGTGCTGGGCTGCACCGCCGGCATCGTCCGGTGGACCGGATCGTCCCGGCTGCCCGGTCGCCGGCACCGCCGCTGGGCGATGGCCGCCGCCATCGCCGGCCCCACGCTGATCACCGTCGGCTTCCTGGCCGCCGCGTGGTGATCCCGCCGTCAGGCGAGCCCGACCACCTCGGTCAGCTGTGCACGATCGTGTAGACGTCCCGGCGGCGCAGCGCGTACTCGGTGGCGACGTCGGTGATGGCGTCCCGGCGGGACCGGCCGGCGGCCTCCCGCTCGGCGACGGCGGCGCGCAGGGTGTCGTCGTCGGGGCGTTCGGCGGCGGTGACCGGAGCTCCGGCCACCACCAGGGTGATCTCTCCGCGCGGGTCTCCCTCGGTGGCCCACCGGGCCAACTCGCCGAGGGGGCGGCGGAGCACCTCCTCGTAGGTCTTGGTGAGTTCGCGGCAGAGCGCGGCCGGCCGGTCCGCACCGAACGTGTCGGCCAGGTCGGTGAGTGTCGCCCCGATCCGGTGTGGCGCCTCGAAGAAGACCAGGGTGCGTTCCTCGGCGGCGAGCGCGCGCAGCCGGGATCGGCGGCCGCCGGGGGTACGGGGCAGGAAACCCTCGAAGCAGAACCTGTCGCACGGCAGCCCGGAGACGGCCAGCGCGGTGGTGACCGCGCTCGGCCCGGGGGCGACGGTGACCGGGGCTCCGACATCCAACGTGGCACGGACCAGCCGGTAGCCAGGGTCGGAGACGCTCGGCATCCCCCCGTCGGTGACCAGCGCCACCACGTACCCGGCGAGGATGGCCTCGACCAGTTCGGGGGTCCGCCGCTCCTCGTTGCCCTCGAAGTAGGAGACGATTCGACCGCCGACGGTGAGATCGAGATCGCGGGCCAGCCGGGTGAGCCGGCGGGTGTCCTCGGCGGCGACCACGTCGGCGCTGATCAGCACCTCCCGGAGACGGGCCGAGGCGTCGGCGGGGTTGCCGAGCGGAGCACCGAGCAGAATCAGGCGCCCAACTTCGGACATTTCACCCACGGAATCGTCTCCTTCATTGACTGGCTATACCGGTATCAGGGACGACGGACGCCACCGGACACCTTGGCAGCCTACGATCGCCGGGTGACGAGTGCGTCGACAGCGCAGAGCCCGAGCGCCGATCCGGACAAGATGATCCAGGTGACGGCCGAGGCGAGTGCCCCCCAGGAGCCGACGGCACCGAGCGCCGAGGGTGGCGGGGTGTCCGCCGCGGTCCGGCGACGGTTCGCGACCGTCGACAGCCAGGTGGACCGGTTCTCCTGGCTGGCCACGGCGGTGGTGGTGGCCATCGCGGCGATCGTCCGCTTCGTCGGGCTGTCCGGCCCGAGGGGCAAGATCTTCGACGAGACGTACTACGCCAAGGACGCCTACGGGCTGATCTCCCGTGGCGTGGAGTGGAACTACAAGGACAACGTCCCGTCGTACGTCGTGCACCCGCCGCTGGGCAAGTGGTTGATCGGCGTCGGCGAGTGGGCCTTCGGCTACCAGGACGCGGATTCCAAGGTCTCCGTCCCCGGGCACCTGATGACCACCGCGCCGGAGTTCGGCTGGCGATTCTCGGCGGCCGTGATCGGCACCCTGTCGGTGCTGTTGCTGGTCCGCATCGGTCGGCGGATGTTCCGCTCGACGGTGCTCGGCTGCGCGGCCGGCCTGCTGCTCGCCCTGGACGGCTTCCACCTGGTGCTGTCCCGGGCGGCCCTGCTCGACATCTTCCTGCTCTTCTTCGTGCTGGCCGCGTTCGGCGCGCTGGTGCTCGATCGGGACGCCCGCCGCCGGCGCTGGGCCCGGGCGCTGGACGACGGACTCGATCCGAGCCAGCCGGGCCGCGCCGGCCGGCCGCCGACCGGTTGGCGCACCTGGCCGTGGTGGCGGCTGGCCGCCGGGGTGCTGATCGGCTGCGCCTGTGCGGTGAAGTGGAGCGCCCTGTATTTCGTGCCGGCCTTCGCGCTGCTGGTGCTCCTCTGGGAGGTCGGCGTCCGCCGCTCGGCGGGGGTCCGCCGGCCCTGGCGGGACACACTTGTCGACGAGTTGCCGTGGCTGGTGCTCGCGGGTGTGCTCATGGTGGGCACCTACCTCGCCACCTGGTCGGGCTGGCTGCTCACCGACGACGGTTACTACCGCCTCGCGTCGGCCTACCCGAGCGCCCCGCTCAGCGACCGCCCGGTGATCGGTCCGCTGATCAACCTCTTCGAATACCACCGCGCGGCGTACGGCTTCCACGCCCAGCTCGACGACGCGCACAAGTACCAGTCGTGGCCGTGGCAGTGGTTGCTGTTGGGCCGGCCGGTGGCGTTCCACTACGCCAGCGACGGCGTCTGCGGCGCGCCGACCTGCGCCTCCGAGATTCTGCTGCTCGGCACCCCACTGCTCTGGTGGTCGTTCCTGCCCGCCCTGGTGGCGCTGGTCTGGCTGGGTGTGGCCCGTCGGGACTGGCGGGCTGGCGCCATCCTGCTCACCGTGGCCGCCGGGCTGCTGCCGTGGTTCTGGTTCGCCCTCGACGGCCGGACGATGTTCTCGTTCTACGCCGCGCCGGCGGTGCCGTTCCTGGTGCTGGCCGTGGTCTACGTGCTGGGCGCACTGATCGCGCCCGCCGGCGGTGACGTGGGCACGGTGGCGCCGCTGGTGCCCGGTGACCCGAGTTATGAGCGCCGACTGGTGGGCAGCATCGCGGCGGGGGCGTACGTGCTGCTGGTGGCGGCCTGCTTCGCGTACTTCTATCCGATCTTCGTTGGCCGGGTGATTCCGTACTCGGACTGGCTGTCCCGGATGTGGCTCGACGGTCGGTGGATATAAGCATCGACAGGCGACGCGCCGCACAGCGCGACGGAAGAAGGGCCCGCACGCCGAAGCGTGCGGGCCCTTCTTGACAGAGACGCGCGCCCCGATCGCCTGCCACGGGGGAAGCGGGCGATTGGGGCGCGCAAGAAGAGCTTAACCACCGCGCACCACCGGCACAACGGGTCGACTTGGGTCAGATTTCCGACGGATGCTGGCCGAGCCGACACCTTTCCTCGCACAGTTGACCGAGGGTGACCCGCCGTGGACCCTGAGCGCGGGCGCGGCCCGGCCCGAGGTGGCTTCCCGACCCGGCCGGTGTCGTCGGCTCCAGCCCCTCCCACCCAAACGATCATCCAAAGTGGATCTCACTACACTGCGGACCGTGATCAACTTCAGACGATCGACGGCGGTCCTTCTCGGCCTGCTGGCGACCACCGCGCTTGCCGGGCCGGCGCAGGCCGACGAGGAGCCGGCGCCCGAGCCGCCCCGGGTCGAGCTGGTGCTCGACGTCAGCGGGTCGATGCGCGCCGCCGACATCGACGGACGCACCCGGATCGCGGTCGCCCAGCAGGCCTTCAACGAGGTGGTGGACGCGCTGCCCGAGGAGACACAGCTCGGCATCCGGGTGCTCGGCGCGACCTACCGCGGCAAGGACAAGAAGGTCGGCTGCCAGGACACCCAGCAGATCGTGCCGGTCGGCCCGGTGGACCGGTCCGCCGCCAAGGCGGCGGTGGCGACACTCCGGCCGACCGGTTTCACCCCGGTCGGGCTGGCGCTGCGCTCCGCCGCGCAGGACCTGGGCACCGGGGCCACCACCCGACGGATCGTGCTGATCACCGACGGCGAGGACACCTGCGCTCCGCCGGACCCGTGCGAGGTGGCCCGGGAACTGGCCGCCCAGGGCACCAGCCTGGTCGTCGACACCCTCGGCCTGGCCCCCGACGAGAAGGTCCGCCGGCAATTGCTCTGCATCGCCAGCGCGACCGGCGGGACCTACACCGCGGCGCAGAGCGCCGAGGAGCTGACCGACCGGATCAAGCAGCTCGTCGAGCGGGCCGGCGACACGCACACCCGTGCCCCGACAGTGGTCGGCGGCACGAACGCGTGCGACTCGGCGCCGCTGCTCGCCCCCGGCGTCTACGCCGACCGGGAGGCGTTCTCCGAGCACCGCTACTACCGCGTGCCGATCCGCCCCGGGCAGGAGCTGCGGGCCTCGGTGAGCATGGCGTTGGACCGGCCGGTGAACCGGGACTACGGGGTGCTGCTGCGGGCCACCGCGGCCGACGGCCGGGAACTCGTCCGAGGCGCGGACGCCGGCAGCGGGCGGGCCGACGTGCTCTCCGCCGGGCTGCGCTGGTCGGCCACCGCCGACGACGAGGATGCCGCCGAGACCGAGGAGAGCTCCGCGCCGGTCGTCGAGCCCACCACCGTCTGCCTGGTGGTGAGCAACTCGTTCGCCCCGCGTCCGGGCACCGCGGCGACCCCGGGCATGCCGGTGGAGTTGACCATCGACGTGGTCGCCGCCGCACCGGCACCTGACGGACCGGACCTCGGCCGGGGCTGGGTGCTGCTCGCCCTGCTCACCGTCGCCGGGCTGATCACCGGCCTGCTCGCCGGCCTGCTCACCCGCTGGTGGGTCGCCACCTGGAGGGAGAACTGATGCGCACCGCACTGTTCCGGTCGATGGCGGCCCTGCTCGCCGCCGGCGGGGCCGCCCTGCTCCCCGCCGCAGCCGTCGCCGCACCGACCCCCTCCCCCGGTGCCACGCCGGTGAACCGGGCCGGCACGTCGTTCCTCACCGCCACCCCGATCACCGCCGGACAACCGGTACGGGTGGACGCCTCGATCGGCGACCACCTCTACTGGTCGTTCCCGGCGACGGCCGGCCAGGTGCACGAGATCACCGCCACCGTCACCTTCCCCAAGGGACGCAGCGGCGCCTCCACCTGGACCGTGGACGTCTTCGACGGGCTACGCCGACGCCAGGCGTGCACGGCGGGAGCGCAGACCCCGACCGTGGACGCGAAGGCGTCGAACGTGGTGCTGGGCTGCACGCTGCGCGAGGTGCGCCCGTGGGCGGAGCCCTGGTCGGCCGATCCACTGCCCGGCGCGTACGTCATCCGGCTCTCCGTGATCGACCTGCCGGAACCGGATCTGGGTGCGCCGGTCGACGTCGACCTGCTGGTCGGCACCATCGCCGACCGGGGCGCCTCGGCCGACGACGGCGAGTTGGCCGCGCCGCTGGTGCCGAACACCAAGGCCGGCACGGTGCTCAACGCCGTACCCCCGGTGGACGCGGAGGCCGACGACGAGGGCGACTCGCTCGCGGACTGGTTGCCGGATCTCGGCTCGCGTTGGGTCTGGACCGGCATCGGCGGCGCGCTCGCCGCGGTGGCCGGCGTGTGCGGCTTCGCAGTGACCCGGCGGCCTCGACGTCGCTGAACGCCCGTCCGGTGGCCCCGCCCGACGGCGGGGCCACCGGAGGCTCAGCTACGCCGGGAGCCGCGCGGCAACCAGCCGATGAACCGGTCCTGGAGCGACATCACCGGAGCGGCGCGCAGATCCTCGGTGGCGGCGGCGAGGCAGGAGCCCAGATAGACGCTGAGCATGGCGCGATCACCCCCGTACTCCGCCAGCAGCCGGGTGCGCTTCGTCGCGCACGGCCACTCGTCTCCGCAGGAGCCGCAGCTCCAGCAGGGGGTCTTCGGGGCGTGCTCGTCAGCCCGCACCCCCGGCCGTTCCGCACCATCGGTCATCGCACGTCCTTCCAGATGTCCACGGGACTGGCGGCTGCCGTGCCGGCCAGCATTGATGGTGGTCCCCCCGGAGCCATCAGGGAGGGCACTGCTCGTCCCTCCGGTGTTACATCTTTGCGGTACTTTCAGCGGTCGTGGGAGTCGGAAAGTTGACGGTTGACCCGATGTGCCATTCCTACCGACCAGTAGGTCGCCGGAATGCGTGACCTGCTGCCATCGACGGTCGCGGTCGCCGTCGCCGGACCCGAGGACTGGACGGGCGAGTTGCTCCCCGCTGAGCAGGCATGTCTCGGTGAGCAGGCGGTGCAGACCCGTCGGCGGGACTTTGCCGCCGGGAGGATCTGCGCCCGCAGGGCGTTGCGCGACCTCGGCCTGCCGACGACCGCCGTGCCGGCCGCCGCCGACCGCGCGCCGGTCTGGCCGGCCGGGGTGGTCGGCAGCATCACCCACACCGCCGGCTACTGCGCCGCCGCGGCGGCGCAGACCACCGACATCCGGTCCGTCGGGATGGATGCCGAGCAGCACCGCGACGTCAATCCGGGAATACGCCGACTCGTGCTGCTGCCCGAGGAGGAGGCCGCCTGCGCGCGGCTACCCAGCGGCATCTACTGGCCGCTCGTGCTGTTCAGCGCGAAGGAAACCGTCTACAAGGTGTGGTACCCGGTGGTCCGCGGTTGGTTGGACTTCCACGACGCCCGACTCGACATTGATCCGGATGCCGGCACGTTCACCGCCCGGATCGCACCGGCCCGGGTGGACGCGGCGGGGGTCGACGACCCACCAGCATCGATCATTGGCCGCTTCGTGATCGCCGACGGACTCGTCCGCACCGCCGCCGTGCTTCCGCTGCGCTGACCTCGCCTGGTTACTCATAGCGATGGATGGGATACCGATCCACATTGACGTCCGGTGACCGGTCGAGCACCGTCCATGCTGGCCAGTGCCCTGTCGCGCATCCTCGGTGGGACAACCGCCGGCGTGGCGACTGGGCGCTCCACCACCAACGGTAACGTCGAAGCGTTCCCGCACCGCACGTACCGAAGCGTCAAGGAGTACGGTGACCCACCCCCAGCCCTCCGTCAGGCCGCACGACCCTCAACAGCCGAACCCGCAGCCGCCGAACCGTCCGTTCGCGGCGACACCGCAGCCGCCGTTCTCGGGGGCTGCGTACCCGGCAGCTGGCGGGTACGCGGAAGCCGGCGGCGGATATCGGGCACCCGGTGGCGCGGGCTACCCGATCATCGCACCACCACCGGCGCAGACGGATCGCGCCAAGAAGTCGGTCGTTGTCGTCGCCGTCACCGCTGCCGTCCTCACCCTGCTCTCCTGCGCCGGTGGCATCGTGGCGGTGGTCATCGGCACCAAGGGCACCTCGACGACTGTGAGCGAGGCGCGGGCCACCCCGTCGTCGCCACCGCCGGTGAACCGCGGCGCCCGCGACCTGTCACCCGGCGACACACTGGTCGTCAACGGTGACGCCGGCACCGTCGAGATCACCGTGACGAAGTTCAGCAGTGCCACCAAGCCCTGCAAGTCCCACGGACTGAAGCCCGGCGAGGGCATGTACGTGATCGCTGACGTGACGGTGGCCGTCACCAGGGGCACCGCGTCGACGAACCCGCTCTACTTTCAGTGGGTCGCCGCCGACGGCACCAAGACCACAGCGATCGGTGGGGCCTTGTCCGGCTGCGGCAAACCGATTCCGGCCGTCGACGACCTGACCGCCGGCACCAGACGTACCGGGAGTGTGGTGTTCGACGTGCACGACACCTCAGGCGCGTTGGAATACCAGGACCAGTTCCAGACCGCCGGTTCCTGGAGGCCGTGAACGTCCGGGCGCGGGGCTGGCCCAACCGGTTCAGCCCCGTCTCCGGCGTCGTCACTAAGCGAATCGGGCGAGCAGGTACACGCTGAGTCGCTTACCGTCGCGCACCGCCACCACGTTTCCGGTCACGACGTCCCCCTCGCGCCGGTGGACCTCGTACGACGGCGCGTCGAAGCGCCACCCGATGGTGTCCGGAATGGTTGCGGCGGGAAGCGGGAACCCCTGATCGGTCGGCGCCATCGTCGGCGGCTGCGCCGGTACGGCGGCCCAGCCGTCGAGGATCCGGTCCAGGCACCCCCGGGACGTGGTGAAGTGCCGAAGAACCCGTCCGGGTGCCGGTAGGGCCGCGGCCCCCAGAAGTGCGCGGGCGGGTAGAGGGCCGGCGATCACCAGCCCGATCGCTCCCCAACGCCACAGCCGATTGTTGAGTTTCATGGTGCTTCCCCCGTTCCCTCCCGATGGCGCTACCGCCCCCACGCCTCGGTGGCGGTGACGACGGGCCGGCCTGTGCGCACCGATTCTCCGATGGCGAGGCTTATCAGGTGGTCCTGGCAGGCCTCGGCGAGCGGATACGGTGCCGGGCCCTCCTCCCGCGCCCACGCCCCGGCGCGGGCGACGATGTCGGCCACCGCGATGTCGTCGTCGGACATCCCGCTGCCGACGAACGGGTTGCGGTAGACCACGTCGCCGTCGAAGCTGATGTGCTTCAGGTCGAGCCCCTCCAGGTTGAGGTCGAGACCCGTCTGGCGTCGCACCAACGAGGACTCCACCGGCGTGGTCGGGTCGACCAGGCGGACCACCCGGTCGTCCACCAGCTCACCGCGCGAGCCCCGCACCACCAACCGGCGGGTACGCAGCGGGTTCCACCACTGGTTGTCGGTGAAGTCGTACAACCCCATCCGCCCGCCGAAGTCGATGGTCGCGAGGGTGGTGCTGAGCTGCTGCGGGGTGTCGTCGCCGCTCCAGCCGGCAGGCGAGAGCGGGTTGGCCAGCGGCGCGACGAAGGCACGCGCGCTGACCTCGGCGCTCTCGTGACCGACGCCGAGCAGGCCCCGGATCAGCGACACCGCGTGGTATAGGTGGGTCGACGAGATCTGGACCGAGGTCGGCTCGCCGAGTACGCCGGCGCGGACCAACTCCAACCGCGCCGCGTGCCCGGGCATCAGCAGGTACTGCTCGGCGACCTGCACCAGACCGCTGCCTCCGACGTCGGCCCAGAGCGAGCGCAGACCCGCCAGGTCGGCGGCGGGCGGCGTCTCGGCGAGCACCGGTACGCCGGCCGCGACCAGCTCCCGGGTCGCCTCGGGGGTCACCGGCCACGGCACCGACACGATGACGAAGTCCGGTCGCTCGTGGGCGAGCAACTCCGCCGTCGTGCGGAAGGTCCGCACGCCCCAGTCGGCAGTCACGGCAGCTCCCCGCGATTCGGTACGCGTCACCACCCCGGTCACCCGGAACCGCTCGGGGAGCAGCCGGGCCAGGCGAAGGAAGAACTCACCTCGCCAACCACTGCCGACAATGCCGAACCGGGTCTGGGCCACCGCAGTCATCTGGGCTCCTCACGTAGAGGTCCGGATGCTAACCGTTCCCCTTCGCTACTGTGGTGCCGATGACCACCGACCCGATGCGCGCCGTACCCGTGCTGGCGCCTGACGCCCGAGCGCCCCTGGACTACTACCTGGTCCTACCTCGACTCGCTGACCCGGCCACCACTGTGGAGGGAATCGTCGTCGAGGAGTTCACCCGCCACCACGACTTCACCACGACGGGGCTGGACAGCGCCGGCTGGACGCCGGAGGCCGGCTGGTGGAGTTCCGCCGCGCTGAGCCGTGGCATGCGCATCGACCCCGAGGTGCTGGCGCGGGTGGTCCCCAGCTCCCGTCCGGAGGCCGAGGAGGTCTACCGCGTGCTCGGTGGTGGGCAACTGCCGGACGAGTCCGTGCTTCGTACGCACTTCCTCGACCATCAACCGATCGCGAGCGCCCCGCCGCTGCGGCTCGGCCCCGCCCAGCCGCCGGCCGGCTTCCACGAACGGCGGGTGTACCGCGTCCTCTTCGCCAAGGATCTCCGCGCCGAGCAGGTGACGAGCCTCCGGACGGCCTGGTCGACACCGGCGGGCGGCACGAGCGCGTCCGCCGCGAGCCGGCGTCTCGACAAGCAGGGCGACCAGTTCACCTGGGACCTGCGGCGGGTCGGCCACACCCTCGCCTGGGCTCTCGACGTGACGGTTCTGCTGAGCACCGAAGCGGCCCAGGCGGTGGGCCCGACCCTGACCGGCCTGACCAACGTCCTGCGCGAGCACGGCCTGATACCGGTGACGACCGAACGCTTCTCCTAGTGCGGGAAGATCGAAAAAGGCCGTTTCCGAAGTGCGGAAACGGCCTTTGACCTGGGGTGGAGCTGAGGGGATTTGAACCCCTGACCCCCTCGATGCGAACGAGGTGCGCTACCAGTCTGCGCCACAGCCCCCCGCCGGCGAACCGGCTTCGGTCCCACCCGGCTTACACCGGGCGGGCCGGCAGCAAGGCTAACAGGTCGCCGGCCCCCACCGCGAATCCGCCCCCGGTGCGGCACTCCGGCCCTTCCGGAGATCCACTCGCGTTCCTGGAAACCGGGGCATCCCGGACGCCACGACCACCCGACTTCCAGGAACCCGAGTCGATCAAGCCGGGCCACCGCCACGGCACGGCCACGGCATCGCCACGGCCAGGAGACGGGCGCGTCAGGCGCCGCGGCCGGCCTCGTAGGGGCGGCCGCGGAGGCCGCCCGACCGCCGGTACGAGACCGATCCACCGTTGACCGCCGCCGGTAGGTCTCCCGATCGGTCCAGGCCCATGGCGGCGCGGCGTACCCCCTCGCGCTGGGCGGCCAGGCGGCGCTGCGCCTCCCGGCGGGCAGCGGCCCGGCGGGCCTGCTCCCGGCGCACCTCGGCCTGACGGGCGGCCAGCCAGGCGGCCTCCCGGGCTCGGGCGCGACGGCGGCGACGTCCGGCGAGGGCCTGACCCCGCAGATGGACGACGTACAGGGCCAGGAGCAGGAAGGTGACGCCGAAGCCGACCCAGAAGCCGGGGCTGACGAAGAGCACGCCGATCAGCTCGACGACGTTGAGGAGCAGCAGGGCGGCGAGCACCCGGCGACGCCGGTACACGGCGGGGGTGTGCTGTCGGCGCGGCGGCGGGCGGCGACGGGACCGCTTCGATGCGGCGGGCACGGCGCGCAGCCGACCGGAGCGGCGGGCGGCCGGGGGCGCGGAGACCGGCGCACCCAGCGCGCCAGTAGTCGCATTCTCACTGAGGGTGACGATCAGTGAGCGCGGCGGGTGGACGGGTCGCCGTCCCGGCACAGTGCGGCGCCGTCGGCGGCGCTGGAGCACCCGCGCCGTCGACTGCGCCCGCTCCGCCACCAGCCGCTCGGTGGCGTCGTACCGGCGAACCAGCGCCGGGGCCAGGGCGAGCAGGCCGGCGGCGGCGAGGACGGCGAGGAGCACCGAGGTCGGCACCCTCACCCCTCCCGTCACCGAATTCGAAGCAACCGCTCTCCAACCGCAGGATCTTCCACCGATCACGCCTGGGCGCGTGGATCGTCCGGCCGGGGAGCGCTTGCCGCAGCTTGCAGTTACTTGAGGTTACGGCGCACCGACCGGGATGCCACCGCGCCGCGCCGATCCCGTCCGTGGGACGGCTCGGGAGGATGGCAGGAAATCCTCCTACCGCGCGCTGGCGCGTACCCGGTGCCAGCGGGCCAGCAGGCCACCCTCGGCGGCGATCTCCTCACTCGTCATCGCGTACCCGATGTGGTCCCGCCAGGCGCCGTCGATGTGCATGTAGCGCACGTGGTACGACTCCTCGCGGAAGCCCAACTTCTCCACCACCCGCCGGGACGGCCGGTTCTCCGGACGGATGTTGACCTCCACCCGGTGCAGCCCGCCCGGGCCGAACGCGTGGTCCACGGCGAGCGCGAGCGCCGTCGGGATCACCCCCTGGCCGGCGACCCGCGCGTCCACCCAGTAGCCGACGTAGCCGGAGCAGAGCGCCCGCCGCACGATGCTGCCCACGTTGATGTGCCCGACCAGCCGGTCCCGGTCGGCCTCACGCAGGCAGACCGCGAACGGCATGCCCTCACCCTCGCGGGCCGAGCGCCGCTGGTCACGGTGGACCCAACGGAACGCGGCCGGCGAGTTCATCTCGTCCCAACCGCCGGGCAGCGACGACTCCCAGGGCGCCAACCAGGCCCGGTTGGCTCGCCGTACCTCCGACCACGCCGCCGCGTCGGAACGCCGGTAGGGCCGCAGCAGCACCGGGCCGTCAGCCAGCTCCACCGGCCAGCCCGGTGCCCGCGCGGGTCCGAAGAGACTCACCCGCACAGTCTCCCGCGCGGGACCGTGTCGCGCGCAAGTGGCCCCGCCGCGGTCACCGCACACCCTCGGACGACCAGCCGACGCGGGCCGCGAGCGGACCGGCCGGGACAGGTCACCGGCGGCGGTCCAGCAGCAGGACGTCCACCGTGGAGCCGGCCGCGGCCGTGGTGACCCGCTCGCCGAGCACCAGCAGCCCGTTGGCCTCGGCCAGCCCGGAGAGGGTGAACGGCCCGCCGCTGAGAGGCTGGACCGTGTACCCGCCGCCGCGTCGCTCGGCGACGTGCGCGGGACGGAACTCGCGCAGCCCCGCCGGCGACGACACGGTCTCCAGCAGGTGTGCCCGCACACTGGGTCGGAACACCGGCTCGGCGCCGGCGAGCAGTTGGATGGCGGGACGGGCCAGCACCTCGAAGCCGATCAGCGCGGCGCCCGGGTCACCGGGTAGGCAGACCACCGGCACCTCCTCGGCGCCGACAGTGCCGAACCCGAGCGCGGTGCCGGGGTAGAGCGCCACGTCGGTGAAGGTGACCGGCCCGGCGCGACCGCCCTCGCGGCGGGAGAGGATCCGGCGCACCATGTCCCCCGGGCCGGTGCCGGTGCCCCCGGTGGTGATGATCAGGTCGGCGCGCAGCGTCTGGTCCTCCAGCAGCCCGCGCAGCCCCTCCGGGTCGTCGTCGCAGATTCCCACCCGGTACGCCAGTGCGCCCACCTCGGCCGCCGCAGCGGTCAGCGCGTGCGAGTTCGCGTCGACCACCTGGCCGGGCTGACTGCCCCGGCCCACGTCGACGAGTTCGTCACCGGTGGCCACGATGACCACCCGTGGACTGGGCCGGACCACCACGTGCCCGATGCCGGTAGCCGCGAAGACGGCGACCAGGGCCGGGGACACGTAGGTGCCCGCCCGAGCCAGCAGGGTGCCGGCGGGTAGCTCCTCACCGGCTCGGCGTACCCCGTACCCCCGTTTGGGGGTTCGGAAGATCTCCACAGCGGCCATGCCCTGGTCGGTCCACTCCACCGGGACCACGACGTCCGCGGCGACCGGCAGCGGCGCCCCGGCGGCCACCGAGAAGCACGAGCCGGGGGTGAGCCGGACCGGCCGCCAGCTCGCGGCGCCGAGGTCGCCGACCACGTTGAGTCGGATGGTGCGGCCGCCGGGCGTGCCGGAGGGGGCCGGGACGTAGCTCGGCCCCCGCCCCCCTCCGGAAATGTCCTCCCAGCGCGCGGCGTAGCCGTCCACGGCGGCCTGGTCGAAGGCCGGGAAGGCATGCGGCGCGACGACGTCCTCGGCGAGGACGTTGCCGTGCGCCTGGGTGAGGTCGAGGTCGAGTGGCGGCAGCGCGCGCAACCTGCGCAGCACGCTGCCCAGGTAGTCGGCGAGCGGCGTCAACTCGTTCGCGGCCGCCTCGGCGTCGGCCGTCGCTGTCATGTACCAGATCCGCCTGCCGCGTCGGCCTTGACGAAGTCGGCCAGCCAGGACCGGAACTCGGCGCCCAGGTCGTCGCGCTCGGCGGCGATCTGCACCACCGTCTGCAGGTACCCCAGCGGCATGCCGGTGTCATAGCGGGTGCCCCGGTAGACGATCGCGTGCACCGGGGTGCCCTCGGTGCGCAGCAGCTCCATCGCGTCGGTCAGCTGGATCTCGCCGCCGCTGCCCGGCTTGGTCCGCCGGATCGCGTCGAAGATCTTGCCCGGCAACACGTAGCGGCCGAGCACCGCGAGGTTGCTCGGGGCGTCCTCGGGCTGCGGCTTCTCCACCATGCCGGTCACCTTCACGACCTCACCGATGTCGGTCAGCTCCGACTCGGCCGGCTCGACGGAGGCGATTCCGTACCGCTTGGTCTCGGCCGGGTCGACCTCGAAGAAGGCGAGCACCACACCGCCGGTGCGGGCCTGCAACTCCAGCATCGCCGGCAGCAGCGGCTCCGCCGGCTTGACGAACTCGTCGCCGAGCAGCACCGCGAAGGGCTGGTCTCCGACGTGCGACTCGGCGTACCCGACGGCGTGGCCGAGCCCGAGCTGCTCGGGCTGCCGCACTGTGTAGATTTCGGCCAGCTCGCTGGGCCGACGCACCGCGGCCAACCGCTCGGAGTCGCCCTTCTCCGCCAACCTGGCCTCCAGGTCCGGGCGACGGTCGAAGTGGTCCACCATCGACGTCTTACCCCGACCGGTGATCAGCAACACGTCACCGATGCCAGCCTGCGTGGCCTCCTCGACGATGTACTGCAGCACCGGCCGATCCACCACCGGCAGCAGTTCCTTGGGCACCGCCTTGGTGGCCGGCAGGAACCGGGTGGCCAGTCCGGCGGCCGGGATGACGGCCTTGACCGCCAGGGGACGGCCAGTTGCGGCGACCGTCGATGAGGGGTTCGCTGAGTGCTCCGACATGCCGCGAGACTATCGGCCACGGCTCTGCCGCGGCGGGTGTGGCCCAGAAGACGCGCCGCCACCTGACCCCGGCCGCGCCGCGTCCGGGCCGGCGCGCGCCCCGCCCGTCGCGCTGCCCGGCGTGTCGTCGTCCGAATCCGGCCGGGCGTGCGCCGGGCCCGCCAGCGACGATTCCGGTACGCCCACCGCCGGGTCGGACCGGGCGGGCCCGCCCGGCTCCCGGGTGGCCTGCACCGGCTGGCCGGCGCGCGGCAGCCCGTCGGGTGGGCTCACCGCACACGCGAGCACCGGAATCTCCCGGGTCGGCAGGTCCGAGCGCACCTCGGCGACCCGGTACGTGTCGCGGCCCGCCGCCTTGGCCGCGTAGAGCGCGTCGTCGGCGGCCTCCAGCACCTCCCGCCCGGTGCTGCCGTGGTCCGGGAAGACGGCGATGCCCACCGACACTGTCACCAGGACCGGCCCGGCGTACGCCTCGACGGCGATGGGCGTGTCGCGGACCGCCGCGCCGAGCCGCTCCGCCACGATCGCCGCGCCCCGCGCGTCGGTCTCCGGCAGCAGCAGCACGAACTCCTCACCACCCTGACGGAAGGCCAGGTCGACCTCACGAATCTCCCCACGCACCCGGCGGGCGAACTCGGCCAGCACGGTGTCCCCCGCGGCGTGCCCGTACGTGTCGTTGACGTCCTTGAACCGGTCCAGGTCCAGCGCGAGGACGCTGAGCATCCGCCCGAAGCGGCTGGCCCGTTCCACTTCCCGCCGGATCGACTCGCGCAGGTAGCGGTAGTTCCACAGGCCCGTGAGCGGGTCGGTGAGGGAGAGCCGCTGCGCCTCCTCGTGCACCCGGACGTTGTCCACCGCCACGGCCGCGTGGCCGGCGAAGGTGCGCAGGGTGGCCAGGTCGTCGTCGTCGAACTCGTCGGCGCCCAGCCGGTCGTAGAGGGCCAGCACGCCGAGCGCGGCTGCCGCGCCAGCGTCCTCGGTCGGCCCCGAGGGTCCGCCGAGGGTGGTCGTGGCACCGCCGGCCGGGGCGGCGAACGGAACCGCGACGTACGTGCGGCAGCTCGGCTCCCCCGTTGGCGCGTCGGTCGGCTCCGCCCGGCCCCGCTGCGGTTCCCCGGTGGCGGCGACCGCACCGACCACGCCGACGCCGACCGGCACCCGGAGCGTCTGCGGCCCGTCCGCCTCCTCGGTCGGCCAGCGCCCGTCCAACCCCTCGGTGCACTGCGCGACGAGCACCCCGCCCGTCTCGACCAGCAGCACGGCGCCGGCACGTGCGCCGGTGGCCCCGATGGCACTGCGCAGGATCACTCGCAGGATGCGTTGCAGGTCGTGTGTGCTGGCCAGGGTGTCGCCGAGCACCGCGAGGTGCCCGCGCAGCTGATCCCGGTTGCTGGTCAACGCCGCGACGTAGGAGCCGGTCTCCCGGGTCATCCGGTTGAACGCGGCGGCCAACCGCCCCAGCTCGTCGCGACTGCGCACCGGCACCCGGGCGGTCAGGTCGCCCTGGGCCACCCGGTCGACCGCGCCGGCCAACTCCGCCAGCGGTCGGGTGGTCACCCGGGCCAGCCGCCAGGCGGTCAGCACGGCGAGCAGCCCGGCCAGCACGACCACCCCGACCAGCGTGGCGTGCAGCCCCGGTGGCCGTTCACTGGGCACGGACAGCACCAGCGGCAGCGGCTGCGCGTCGGAGGGGCCGAGCCGGCGCACGTACCGGCCCTCGTTGGTCTCGGTGACCTGGTCGCCCCGGACGTTGACGGCGGCGGCCAGCACCGCGTCGCGTACGTCACGGGACTCGGTCGTGTGGGTGACCTGCGCGGCGCCCGTCCCGCTGTCGAGCAGGGTGACCGCCACCCCGGTCACCGCCGCCAGTCGGGCCACGAAGGCCGGGTCGACACGTTGCGCGGCGGTCACGGTGCCCAGCCGGGTGCCAGCGCGATCGTGCAGGTCGACCTGGGCGGCCAGCGCACCGACCGGGCCGGCCGAGGTGCCGTTCGCGCCCTCGGTGGAGCCGGCGCAGTGTTGCCACGGGGCGGACGGCGCACCGGGCGAGAGGTATTTGACCTGACCGGCCACGTCGGTGATCAGCACCGCGGCGGCCAGACCCCGACCGACCAGTTGCGCGGCGGCGACGGCCGGGTCGGCGGTGAGCGCCACCGCGTCGGCGGTGGCGCGTAGCTGCTGGCAGAGCGCGTCGACCGAGGTACGCACTGTGGACGCCGCCACGGCCAGGCGCTCGGTGGAGCGGCTGCGGTCGACCGCCGCGAGAGTGGAGGCGACGAAGAGCGCGCCGAGCAGGACCGGCCCGAGCACCACCACGAGGAAGGCTGCTGTCAACCGCCCGCGTAGCGTCACTCGGTCCCCCCGGAAGTTCCGCCTCCGTTGCTTGCGATGCTGACACAGTGCAACCGTGGGAGAGGCGTTGCGTCAGGAGTGTTGCGTGCCGGAATTTTCTGATGAAGCGGAAGTGACCCGGACGGCGAAGCGGGACACCCGCGTTGAGCTGCTCGCTCGCCGCCGGTCGCTGTCCGCCGCGACGAGGGCGGTCGCCGCCGGGCGCGTGCAGGCCGAGCTCGTCGCTCTGGTACGCCGGCTGCGCCCGAACCAGATGACGGCGTACGTGCCGGTCGGTTCCGAACCAGGCGGCGCCGACCTGCCCGAGGTCCTGCGGGCGGCGCTGCCGGCGGACGCCGAGTTGCTGCTGCCGGTGCTCCTCCCCGACCTGGATCTGGACTGGGCGGCGTATACCGGGCCGGATGCCTTGATCGCGGCGGGTCGGGGTATCCGAGAACCAGCCGGTGCCCGCCTCGGGCTGGCCGCCGTGGCGCACGCGGAGCTGGTGGTCGTACCGGCTCTCGCTGTCGACAAGCACGGTCGACGGCTCGGGCGCGGCGGCGGCTCGTACGACCGTGCCCTCGCCCGGGTGCCCGAGGCAGCCCTGACGGTGGTGCCCCTGCACGATGGTGAGCTGGTCGAGGCGCTGCCCGCGGAGCCGCACGACCGCCGGGTGCGCACGGTCGTCACTCCCGCCGACGGGGTGCGTACGCTTGACGGCGGCCCGGGTGCGGCGCACGGTGTCGCGCCCCACACGTCCGCTGGACGAACCCGGGGCGAATGACGCACCATTGGCACTCGAATACGTCGAGTGCCAACTGGCTGAGCCCAGATCCGGAGGAGAACGTGCCCACGTACCAGTACGCCTGCACCACGTGCGGTCACCAGCTCGAGGCGGTGCAGTCCTTCTCTGACGAGCCGCTGACCGAGTGCCCGGCGTGTCAGGGGCGGCTGCGCAAGGTCTTCAACTCGGTCGGCATCGTCTTCAAGGGTTCGGGCTTCTACCGCACCGACTCCCGGGCGTCCGGCTCCGAGACGACGGCCGGCGGTACGGCCACCAAGCCGGCGAAGTCCGAGTCGTCCTCCGGTGACAGCTCGTCGTCCTCGTCGTCCTCTTCGGGGTCCTCGTCCTCGTCCGGGTCGTCCTCGGGCTCGTCGGGGTCGTCTTCCGGGTCGTCCTCTTCAGGTGGATCGGGCAGCGGCAAGGCGGCTGCGGCAAGCTCCGCGTCCTGATCGACGAAGGCCCGACCCCCACGGGTCGGGCCTCGATCAACTCCGGTTCTTGATCCACTCGGGTTTTAGGAAGTCGGCCTTTCCCCGCCGCTCTGACCACCCGGATTCCTTGATCGCGAGTCGATCAAGGCGGCTGCCCTAGCAGACCGAACCGACGGATGGGCGTTATCCACAGGCAGCGCGGTTGTCCACAGGGCCGGCCAGAAGGTCGGTCGAGGCGGCGAGAAATGCCTAGCCTGCCGTCCATGGGTGCCACTGCGGCGCTCAGGGACAGGAGGCGGCAGAGGCGATGCTCGATCCGGACTCCGCGCGGGCGTTGCGCCCGCTGCGCCAGCTCAACCTGCCCGGCGGGCGCACCCTGCTTCGGGCCGGTCTGGTCGCCGCCCTACTCGGCCTTGCCGCCGCAGTCCTGCACACCCCGGCCGGATGCCCACCGGCCGCTGTGCCCTCCGACGCACCGTCGGTGGCGGACGACACGGCCCAGCAGGTCGAAGGCAGTCGATCGGCCGAACCCAGCAGGACAAACTCCCCCGACATCCCCAGCTCAAGCAGCAACCCGGACGACTCGGCCGCAGAACCCGGCCGCGTAGGCCCCGGCCCGCCGACGTAGGGCCGGGTCGGCGTCGTGGGCCGGATCGGCGACGTAGGGCCGGACCGACGTCGCGGACCGGACCGTCGACGCGAGCCGGGTCGACGTCCCGGGCCGGGCCTTCTTCCCGGGAGAACTGGCCGAGCTGGGGTCAGTCCCAGTGCGGGGGGCGTTCGGCGAGCAGCCAGTCGTCGTTGCCGCCGGACCGCTCGCCCCAACCACGGTCGGTGTCGTCAGAGGTCTGCTCGGGCAGCACCACGAAGTCTTCGCTCAGGTCGACGGCGCGGTCATCGTCTCCACGTACGCCGTGCGTGCCGGGGTCCTCGGTGCTCACGAACGGCAAGACTAGCGCAGTCGACGTCGGTGGACCGGGCCCTCGACCGTGGCACGCCGGCCAGAAGCGGCCGGCCCGCCGGTGGCGTTGGTAGCGTCGGACGGCGTGACGACCCCCAGCGGTGGCAGCACCCCGGACGACTACTGGCGACGGCCCGACAGCGGTGACGACGCGGTGACGGACCAGCCTCCCGCCGCGCCCGCCGCCACACCTCCGACCTGGCCCAGCAACCCACCCACGACCGGGCCCAGCACCCCACCCGCGAGCGGGCCCACCGACGCGCCACCGGCCGGGCAGGCCAGCCCAGCATCGACGGGGCAGCCTTCCGGCGGGCAGGCCGGCCCGCCACCGGCCGGGCAGGCCGGCCCAGCATCGACCGGGCGTCCTTCCAACGGATACTCCGGTCCGCCGCCGAGCGTGCCGCCGCCGGCGGGTTGGCGTCCACCCGTACATCTGCAACCGGCGCCGCCGCGACAGCTGCCGCCGCAGGACATGGCCGACCTGGACGCGGCCGAGCAGCGCTCGCAGCGGGTCACCTATGGCTTCGGCGCGGCGGCCGGGGTGGTGCTGCTGGTTCTACTCTGCCTGCTCTGCTCGCGAGTGATCTTCTGAACCTCGCCTCCGGGGCAGCGGCACGACGACAGCAGCGCAACGACAGCAGCACAAGGGCAGCAGCGAAGAGGGACGGCAGCTCAGAGGGTGGTACCCCAGACGGTCTCGGCACCGGAGTGGCCGGTCAGGTAGACGTAGATCAGGGCGGCGATGGCGAGCGCCACGGCCGCTACCGACAGCACCGGGGTGACCAGCGCTGGCAACTGCGGCACCCGGGGATGCCCACTCGTCGCCACGAGCAGCAGGATGGCCACGATCCCGAGCGGCACCACGATGCGGAACAGGATGTCACCGTAGCGGGAGTGCTCGAAGATCTGATCGAGGATCGGTCCCTGGAAGCCTCGGGCTACCAGCGCGTCGGTGAGTGCCTCACCCGACTTGACCGCGACGTAGGCGGTCACCGGCGCGGCCACGGCGAGGAGGCCCAGGGCCCAGTCCAGCCGGTGCCGCCACCGCGGCAGCCCCACGTACGCGATGGCCAGCACCGCCAGCAGCGGCACGAACACGACGACCGCGTGGATTACCAGGACGTGTACCGGTAGACCCAGGATCTCCTCGAACATCGAACCCTCCAGGTGGATCATGGTCAGGGGTGGCCAGCCTATGGTCCGCCGATCGTCCCCAGGCTCTCGACCGGACACACGCGCGCAGCGTCGATGGGGTTCACCCGCTGGGGCCGTACTCTCGATCTTGCCTGGCTGTGTCGGCGGCCACCCGAAGCGGGCGACGGTTGTCGATGCGGACCGGGCGTGCTGTCATTGGCCAATGTCCGGTGCCGAGGAGCTGCTGCGGTCGAGGGGCCTGCGGGTGACGCGGCCACGCCTCGCGGTGCTCGACGTGCTGGCCGACGGTGGCCACCTGGAGGTCGACGAGATCACCCGGCGGGTCCGCGAACGCCTCGACTCGGTCTCCACCCAGGCGGTCTACGACGTGCTGGGTGCCCTGTCCCGGGCCGGGCTGTCGCGCCGGATCGAGCCGGCGGGCAGTCCCGCCCGCTATGAGGCGCGGGTGGGCGACAACCACCACCACGTGGTCTGCCGGGGCTGCGGCGAGATCGCCGACATCGACTGCGCGGTGGGCAGCGCCCCGTGCCTGGAGCCGAACACGGCCCACGGGTTCGAGGTGGATGAGGCCGAGGTGACCTTCTGGGGTCTCTGCCCGGGCTGCCGGGCCCGTCGCTCCGCCGACGTCTGACCGGCGGCACCAGGGGCAGGCGCGGCACCGGCGGCACGTGACCGGCGAGGTCGGCCCGCCCGTGGCACTCTTGAGCGGTGGACTCCGATGACCTCGGCCTTTTCGGTCCGGGTTCGGTCACGTGGAAGGTGCACGAGGAGCCGATCCTGATCGTCGCCGGCCTGCGCTCGCTCTACCTCCAGGCGTTGCACCCTCGGGCCATGGCCGGGGTCGCGCAGAACAGCAACTACCGCACCGACGCCTGGGGCCGACTGGTCCGCACCGCCACCTACGTGGCGACCATCGTGTACGGGACGACAGCCGAAGCGGAAGCCGCCGGGGCCCGACTGCGCCGTCTGCACGAGCGGCTGCGGGCCACCGACACGCTCACCGGTGAGCAGTTCCGGATCGACGAACCGGACCTGCTGCGTTGGGTGCACGTGACCGAGGTCGAGTCGTTCCTGACCACGGCCCGCCGCGCCGGGCTGCCGCTGAGCGACGACGAGGTGGACGGCTACTACACCGAGCAGCGCCGCGCCGCCGCCCTGGTCGGCTTGGACCCGGCCACCGTTCCGGGCACCGCCGCCGAGGTCGCGGACTACTACGAGGCGGTACGGCCACAGTTGCGGATGACCCGGGAGGCTGCCGAGACGGCGGTGTTCCTCACCGCCCCGCCGCTGCCGTGGAAGGTCAGCCTGCCGGTCCGGTTGGGGCTCACGCTGGGTCCACCACGTTGGGCGTACCTGGGGATCGCCGGCACCGCGTTCGGGCTGCTGCCGGGGTGGGCGCGCCGGATGTACGGAGGTCTCGGCCTACCGACCACCGCGCTGTCGGCGGACCTGAGTGTGCGCGCGCTGCGGCTCGCGTTGGCTGCCGTCCCCCGCCGCTACCTCGAGGGGCCGTTGATCCAGGCAGCCAAGGAGCGGGCCACGCGCCACGCCGCGCTGACCGGCTGACCGGCCCCTCGGCACGGGGGATCAACCGTCGGCGGGCCGGTCCATGGCCGCCCACGGCTCCTTGCCCGGGGCCTGCGCGCCTGCCGGGCAGTGCCGCCGGAAGTCGCACCAGCCACAGCGCGGGCTGGGCGCCACCGGGAAAGCCTCGTCCGCGTCGGCGCCGTCGGCGACTGCCCGTTCGGCGGCCATGATGTCGCGGGCTGTCTCTTCCGCGCGGCTCAGTTGTCGGGCCAGGGACTCGACCGTGTGGTCGTGGCCGGCGACAGTGCCGGTTGGCAGGTGGTGCAGCTCCACCCGGCGGCACGGCCGACGGAACACCCGCTCGGCGGCGTACGCGTAGAGCGCCAGCGCCTGCGAGCCCCTGGCGTCGTCCGTGTCCAGCCCGGTGCGGCCGGTCTTGTAGTCGACGATGACCAGCTCCGGCCCCTCCGGGCCGGGCCGCGAGTCGATCCGGTCGGCGCGCCCGTTGAACGCCAACACCGCGGTCTTGACCGCCACCACCCGCTCCACGCCGAGCGGGTCGGAATCCGGCTCCAGCGTCTCGACATACGCCTCCAGCCACCCCAACGCCCGCCGGTATGCGGCCCGCTCCTGCTCGTCGTCGCGGTAGCCCTCGCGGACCCAGGTGCCCTTGAGCAGCGTGGCCAGCGCCTCGGGGCGCCGCCGGTCGGCGGGCAACGCATACCAGTTCTTCAGGGCGGTGTGCACGCTGGCGCCGAGTGAGTTGTGCGCCCACGGCGGGCCCTTGGGTGGGGCGGGCCGGTCGACGTAGGAGTAGCGGTAGCGACGCGGGCAGTCCGCGTACGCGCCGAGCTTGCTCGGGGTGCAGACGAACAGCCGCTCCGGCATGCCCTCGAAGCCGAGCTGCTCGGCGTCGCCGGCGCGCTGCCGAGGGGCCCGGCCGCCGGCGGCCGGCCGCCCCGCTGATGAGGATCGTCGCACGCCTGCGATCCTGCCATCCGCCCCCGACATCGCGCGCGTGCCGTCAGGCCATGTTGACGTACTGCGTGACGAAGGCGGCCACCGCGTCGGCGATGAGCTGCACGGCGATCGCGGCCAGCAGCAGGCCGGCGATCCGGGTCAGCACCTCGATGCCGCCCGGCCGGAGGATTTTCACGATGCCGCCGGAGAAGCGCAGGACGATCCAGACGGCGACCATCACGGCGAGGATCGCCACGGCGATGGCGCTGAACTCGCCCAACCCGTCGGCCTGCTGGACGAAGAGCATGGTGGCCACGATGGCGCCCGGGCCAGCCAGCAGCGGCGTGCCCAGCGGCACCAGCGCGATGTTGGAGGTGACCTGTTGGCTCGGGTCGTCGGCTTTGCCGGTCAGCAACTCCAGGGCGACGAGCACGAGCAGCAGCCCACCGGCCGCCTGTAACGCCGGCAGGTCCACGTGCAGGTAGTCGAGCAGGGTCTGCCCCGCCACCGCGAAGATCACGATGACGCCGAGCGCCAACGCGACGGCCTGCCAGGCTGCCCGGTTACGGTCGCGGGCCGGCAGCGGGCCGGTCAACGCCAGGAAGATCGGCATCATGCCCGGCGGGTCGGTGATCACCAGCAGGGTCACGAAAACCTCGCCGAACAACTTCAGATCCACGTGATCAACCTAGCCGCGCCACGATGGGCGAAATACCCGGATCAACCCGAAGCGACCTCGGTCACCCCCTCGGCGACGATCCGCTCGTACGCCTCGACGCTGGTGCTGAACGTGCCGAGCTGGACGGTCTTGTGGGTGCCGTGAAAGTCCGAGGAGCCGGTGACGAGCAGGCCCAGCGCGGCGGCGAGTGCCCGGACGTGTTCCCGTTCGGCCGGGGTGTGGTCCTCGTGGTCGGCCTCGAGCCCGGCGAGCCCGGCGGCGGCCAGCTCGACGATCAGCTCGTCGGGCACCACCCGGCCCCGTCGGGTCGCCCGCGGGTGAGCGAAGACCGGCACTCCTCCGGCCGCCCGGACCAGTCGAACGGCCCGGAACACGTCGATGTCCTCCTTGGGCAGGCGGTACCGCTCGCCCAGCCAGTCCGGGCCGAACGCCTCCCGGACGCTGCCGACCAGGCCGGCGCGGATGAGCGCTTGCGCGAGGTGCGGGCGTCCGACGGTGCCGCCACCCGCGCCGGCCAGGATGTCCGGCCAGTTCACGTCGATGCCGTCGGCCCGCAGGAGGTCGACCATCCGTTCGCCGCGCTCTTCCCGGGCGGCCCGGACCCGAGCCAGCTCGGCCACCAGCTCCGGGTGGTCCGGGTCGAACAGGTACGCGAGCAGGTGCAGCGGCACCGCCGGCTGGGTGCCGGACCAGCGACACGACAACTCCGCACCCCGGATCAGGCGCAGCCCCGGCGGCAGCGCGCGCACGGCGGGCGCCCAGCCGGCAGTGGTGTCGTGGTCGGTGATCGCCAGCACGTCCAGCCCGGCGTCGAAGGCCGCGTCGACCAGCTCGGCCGGGGTCAGCGTGCCGTCGCTGGCCGTGGAGTGGGTGTGCAGGTCGATCCGGGGGGCGGAGCCGGTGCGCGAGGTCACACCGCCCGACGTTACCGAGGAAACAGCGAGCCCGGCTCACATGGGCCACCCGGGTCAGAAGCCCTTCACCAGGATCGGCCGGTCGCCGGGTGGCACACCGGGCACCGCAGCGGGGCTGGCCGGCCTTCCCGCACGCACGTGGCCGACGTCGACCCGGACCAGCTTCCCGGCGCCGTCGAGGTAGGCGGCCTGGGTCTCGTTGCTCCACACGACCGCCCCGGTCATCGGCGGGCCGGCCGCAACGGCGCTCACACCCGGCCCGAGCCGCTGCAGGTCGACCAGCAGGGACCGGCCGGCCTTGCCGGTCCCACCGTTCACCAGCAGCCACCGCCCGTCCGGCGAGACGCCGCCGATGCCGTCCCGGCTCAGGTCAGGACCGCAGCCGGTGCGTACCGGATCCAGGTGACGTGTCGGGGCGAGGACGGCGAGGCAGGTCCGGGCCGGATCGGTCGTGGTCACCTGGGCGACGAGCCGCCCGTCGGGCAGCCGTCCGTAGACGTTGAGGCTCTTCTGCTCGATGGTTTCGGGCAGCGGCCCCGCGCCGGGCCGCCAGAGGGTGTGACCGGCGCTGGCCGGGTCGAGTCGGACCAGCACGCTGTCGGCGACGAATCGGACGGGCTCCGCCGTCGCGGGCACCGGGGTGCGCACCGCCCCGATGAGTTGGGTGCCGACCACGCCCGCCACCAGCAGATCGCCTCCGTCGCGCCAGGCGACCTGGAGGCTGTCCGGAGCCAGGACGATCGCCCCTGCCCCGGCCAGCAGCACCTGCACCAGGCCGTCGTCCTGCACCACCCACAGGGAGCGTCCCGCGGTGCTCGGCGCGCCGACCACCAGCCAACCGCCACCGCTGGGCAGGGGCTGGACGCGTTCGGCCGGCCCGACGTCGGGCAGCACCAGCCGCCGCCCGTCGGGGTTGACCAGCGTCTCGCTGACGAGGAGAGCTGTCGACGTCTCGGGTGAGGGTGCGGGGCCGGGAATGCTGGCCGTCGGGAGCGGCCGGTTGGTCGGGTCCGGGTCGCCGATCACCACGATGGGTGACCCGTCCCGCCTGGTCTCGGCCCCGAATTGGGCCATGCCGGCGCTGAGCAGCACGGTGGTGGCAGCCGCGAGGGCCAGGCCGACCGCGGTGCGTCGACGCCGGATTCGGTTCGCGCGGCGGATGGCCTGGCCCGCCGGATCGACGCTCAGTGGGCGGGCAAGAGCGACCCGGTGCGAGAGGGTCTCCCGCACCGCACCTTCCAGCTCGTCAGGCCGCACCTGGTAGGAACGCCGTGGGCCGTCCGTCAGGTTGTCGTGCCGGCCCGGGAACTCGCTCACTGCTGCTCCCCGGAGCCCGTGCCGACGGGCACGGCCGCCGGGGCGGTGGGCAGCACGACCTGCGGGGTGATCGGACGCGGCACGGCGGGGCGCGCAGCGGCCGGGCGGGGTACGGGTCGGCCTGCCGCCTGCCCCGGCCCGGGTGTGGCAGCCGCGCCGGTGGCCGGGGCCCGGCCGGGCCGGGAATTCGGGCCCGTCGTCCGACCGGCGGCACCGGTCCCGGCTGATGCAACGGCGGCAGCGGCCGACCGGCCGGTCACGCCAGCTGCGGCGGCGAGGTCGGGTGCGTCCGCACCCAGTCGCCGGCGGAGCGTGGCCAGCGCCCGGGAGGTCTGGCTCTTCACCGTGCCCGGTGAAATGTCCAGCATCGCGGCGGTCTGCGCCTCCGACATGTCCTCGTAATAGCGCAGCACCAGCACTGCCCGCTGCCGGTTGGGCAACTGGCGGAGATGCCGCCAGAGCAGGTCACGGTCGAGTTGTTGCTCGATCTCGTCGACACCGGCTCGTTCGGGCAGCACCTCGGTCGGGCGTTCGCCGTGCCAGCGCCGCCGCCACCAACTGGTCGACGTGTTGACCAGCACACGCCGGGCGTACGGCTCGACCGCCTCGATTCCGCCGAGCCGCTTCCACGCGAGGTAGGTCTTGGTGAGCGCCGTCTGGAGCAGATCCTCGGCCGTGGCCCAGTCTCCGGTGAGCAGGTAAGCGGTGCGCAGGAGCGCGGCGGAGCGGGCCGCAACGAACTCGCGGAACTGCTCCTCCAACGAGTCCTTGCTCGCCACCGCCCACCTCCACACCCCTGCCGTCCTGGCAGAGTGCCACGTCAGGGGCGCTCTGGTCCATGACGAAAGGTGCGCACTTGCTCCGATGTTCGGTCGGAAACCTTCACGCCCCGTCGTCGGCCTTGGCCTCGTCGGCCTCCTTGCCGAGCCGCGCCTCGACCGCCTGCGGCTCGTACATTTCCTCGACGACGCGCAGGTAGAGCTCGTTCGGGTTGGGCAGGTTCTTGATCTCGCGGAGCGCCTGCTCCTGACCGGCGGACTCCAGCACGAAGGTGCCGTAGTTGAGCGCTCGGCCGGTGGGGGTCTGCTCGTACTTCATGTCGGTGACCCGGACCAGCGGCATCATCGCCACCTTGCGGGTGACGATGCCGTTGACCACCATGACCCGCTTGTTGGTCAGGATGAAACGGTCGTACCACCAGTCGGCGACTTTCCACGCCACCCAGCCCATCACCGCGAACCAGAGCAGCACGGCGATGGTGGTCAGCGCGCCGACGTCCTGGCCGGCGAGGAAGCCGGAGAGGTAGCCGAGCACGAAGGTCGCCGCGACGCCGATCAACAGCGGGTTGGTGAGGTGGATCCAGTGCCGCTTCCACTCGCCCCGGTAGCGCTCGGTGGGGAAGAGGTAGCGGGCCACCAGCGAACTGGGCTCGTCTTCCAGTGGCAGCACCCGTCGAGGGGTCGCGCCGGTCGCATCGGCGCGCAACCCGGCCAGCTCATCCTCGGAGATCTGCGGCGGCTGGTAGCCGGCCTCCGGATCACGGATCCACCCCCGACCGGAACGACCCTGGCCGGCATAGCCGGGCCCGTCGCCATAGCCGACATCGTCCGAAAGAGACGGACCGTCGGACAGGCCGGGACCGGCCCCGTAGCCCGGGCCGTCATCAGGCCCGATCCGCGGGATCGGCTCGGTGTCACGCTCGCGGCGTTCCCGGTCGGGGTCGTCCGGGTCGAAGGGTGGACCGGAGGGGCTGCCCATCGGCGGCTAGGCGACGAGGCTGGTGAAGAAGTCGCCAAACCCCTGGGCGATATCCATGATCCCGCCGCCGAGCGACTTGAACACGTCCGCCGCAGAGTTTGGCCGGTAGGCGACGAAGAAGATCAAGAATGCGATTCCGGCCCAGGTGAGGACCTTCTTGACCATGGCGGGCCATCCTCTCGCGCGGCGCCGGGTCCCATTACCGCAGCGGCACCCAGAGTATCAGTGTGGTGTCGTACAGTGAATATCTGCGTCCGTTCTCCGTCAACCCGGGAGAGTTGTCAAGCTCTACCAGGTAAGTACGGAGACGGTGCGCCGTACACGAGCTCGGGCGGAGTCCACTCGGTCAGGTCGTGTAGCACGACATCTTCCGCGAGCAGGTGACCCGCACTCGCCGGCCAGGCTATCGCATGGAGCCACATTCCCCGAGCCTCGCCGGCGTACGCGCTTCGATCCGTTGGTGAATTCACCAACCACAGTGGAGTAGGGTGCCCGCCGACCTTGATCTTCGCCTGTCCGACGTGGTCAGGATGACCCGGCCCCGGGTCGGTCAGCGCGTCGACCAACTCCGGTCCCGGATCCGGGCCGGTCAGCCCGGCGAGTCGGGTGCCCAGGCCGACACCGGGTTCCTCGGCCACGAAGACCAGGTCGGCCGGACCACCGCCGAGCGGCGCCGGGCCCGCGCAGGCCACCGCGGTCGCCCGCACTCCGGTCCGGTCGTCCCCGGCGTAGGCCACGCCGGTGAGTGTCCAACCGGGCAGCAACGGCCACGGGCACCACAACGGCGTCACCGGCGGATCGCCGGTCGCGGTGATCTGCTCCACCACGCTCGCCACGATCTCCGCTCCGATGTGCTCGGGCACGTGCAACGGCGGCACCGGGCCGCACTGCACACACCTGGAGTCGGTGTTCATCAGATCCGGCGCCCGTACCGGGCCCCCGCATCTCGGACAACTCACCGCGACACTCACAACCCCACCGTCTCCCCGGACCGCCGGCACGTCAAGCCGGAACGTCCGATTCGGCACCGTACGGGGGTTGGTCCGGTGGCGTTCCCGCGTGCGCACGGATCCAGGCGTGCATGGCGATTCCGCTGGCCACACCGGCGTTGATCGACCTCGTCGAGCCGTACTGGGCGATGGAGTAGAGCTGGTCGCACGCGGCGCGGGCCGGCGCGGAGAGGCCGGGCCCCTCCTGGCCGAACAGCAGCACGCAGTCCCGCGGCAGGGTGCCGGTCTCCAGCGGACGCGACCCGGGCAGGTTGTCGATGCCGAACACCGGCAGGTGCCGCTCGGCCGCCCAGGCGACGAACTCCTCGATCGTCTCGTGGTGCCGAACGTGCTGGTACCGATCGGTCACCATCGCGCCACGCCGGTTCCACCGTCGCCGTCCGACGATGTGCACCTCGGCGGCGTTGAACGCGTTGGCGTTGCGCACCACAGTGCCGATGTTGAAGTCGTGCTGCCAGTTCTCAATCGCCACGTGGAAGCCGTGCCGGCGCCGGTCCAGGTCGGCGACGATCGCCTCGTGCCGCCAGTAGCGGTAGCGGTCGACGACGTTGCGCCGGTCCCCCTCCGCCAGCAACTGCGGGTCGTAACGGCTGTCGTCCGGTGGGTCCCCCGGCCAGGGGCCCACGCCCACCTCAAGCTGGTCGTCGGTCACGGTCATCAGAGGGTACGGACCGCGTCGGCGCTCGGCGCGACGACCTGCCGGTCAGCCCAGGTCGAGGGCGGCACCGAGCCGGTCCAGGAAGCGCCGGTCCGCCGGGCTGGCCGGTGGGTCCGCCCGGCGCGCGCCGGTGCCGGGCACCGCGCGGCAGACCCGGGCCGCGACCGACTGCACCCACTGGCGGTACGCGGCCGAGTCGGCGGGGTCGGCCCGCCGCCGGAGGACCCTGCTCGCCGCCCGACAGGCGGCCAACAGGTCCACCAGGTCGGTGAGCCGCTCGGCGGGTTGCGGGGTGCCGTCGTGGCGGGCGTAGATCGTGGCGACCACCGCGCGGACCAGGTCGCTGTCGGAGGCCCGGCCCGCGGCCACGGCGTCCAGGCCGGCGAGGCTGGCCATGACGCCACGCTCCGTCCGGCCGGGACCGGGCGCCGCAGCGGCCACGAGGACCCGACCGGGCAGGCTGGTGAGCAGGTCCCACTCGGCGGCGGAGTAGACAGCGGTGGTCAAGGGTGCGGCTCGGCGGCCGGCAGAGGGCGGCTCTCCGGCGACGGAGTGGCTCATCGGAACCTCCGGCGTCAGCATATGCCCCGAGACGGGAACAGGGCCCCTTCCCCAGCAGACCCGCGACTGGGGAAGGGAGCCCGGTGCTCGTCGACGGTCGAGCCCGCCGCGACGGTCAGCGCGGCTCGGGGAAGCTGGGCCGCTCCGGGTCCACTCCGTCGGGCGCCGCAGCCTCCGCGTACTCCCGCTTGGGGACCATGACCTTGCGTCGGAAGACGCAGACCATCGTGCCGTCCTGGTTGTAGCCGCGAGTCTCCACCGACACCACGCCCCGGTCGGGTTTCGAGCCGGACTCACGCTTGTCCAGCACTGTGGTCTCGCCGTAGATGGTGTCGCCGTGGAAGGTCGGCGCGACGTGCCGCAGCGACTCGACCTCCAGGTTGGCGATCGCCTTTCCACTCACATCGGGCACCGACATGCCGAGCAGCAGCGAGTAGATGTAGTTGCCGACCACGACGTTGCGCTTGAACTGGCTGGCCGTGGCGGCGTAGTGCGCGTCCATGTGCAGCGGGTGGTGGTTCATGGTGAGCAGGCAGAAGAGGTGGTCGTCGTACTCGGTCACGGTCTTGCCCGGCCAGTGCCGGTAGATCGCGCCGACCTCGAACTCCTCGTAGTAGCGACCGAACTGCATGCTGGTCCCTTCGACGGGCGGCGATGGAGTTCGACACAGCATGCCTTACCGATGGTTAAGGCGACCCCCGGGGCGCGACGGCGGCGGAAATGTCACACCGGTCACTCGCCTGGGGGGAGACGCAATGAGCGGCGGGGCCCTCCCCGGCACCCGCCGCCCACGCTCTGATGTGAGGAATTCTGCCCTACGCCTGCGTAGGTTCAACAGAGATCGGGGTCACATTTATCTTTTTGTAACACTACTGTCCGTGACGAAGAGGAGGTTGATCAGCGATCTCCGCAGGCCGGATACCTCCTTGTCAATGCCCAAGTTACCGATTCGTAGAGCTCAATCGGGTGGATCTCCCTGGAAACGCTCCCATCACGGCAGGTCACGCAAGTGCGTCGTGCACTTGCGTTCCGCAGGTCGGGTATGAACAGACGTGTGTCGATGACCGGCGGCACCCCTCGGCAGCCCCGAGCACGTTTCGTGCCCCACCGCCCGGGAATTCGATACGGTCAGCCCTGGTTCTACGGGACGTAGATAAACCGCGGTGATCGGAGAGTGCAATGGCAACCGTTGAGCTGACCTCGACGAACTTCGACGAGGTGACCGGCAACGACGGCATCGTCCTGGTCGACTTCTGGGCCGACTGGTGTGGTCCGTGCAAGCGGTTCGCCCCGGTCTACGAGCGCTCCTCGGAGAAGCACCAGAACATCGTCTTCGGCAAGGTCGACACTGAGGCTCAGCAGGAGCTGGGCGCCAAGTTCGACATTCGCTCGATCCCGACGATCATGGCGATCCGCGACGGCGTCATCGTCTTCGCCCAGCCGGGCGCGCTTCCCGAGTCCGCGCTGGAGAACCTGATCGAGCAGGTCGAGGCGCTGGACATGGACGACGTCCGCAAGCAGCTGGCCGAGCACAACCACTGAGTCGTCCGCAGGACGACACGGAAGGCCGGGCCCGATGCGGGCCCGGCCTTCGTCGTACCCCGACAAAATCCCGCATGATCACCTGCCCGGTCAGGCCGAACTGGCCGTCGGAGGGACCCGGGGCAGTCGGTACATCCCGTATCGTCACGACCCGATGGAGAACCTGACCACCCGCGGGCGCGTGACCCGACTGGGCGCGACCGCACTCGGTCTCGTCCTGCTCGTCGTCGGCACCTTCTGGGGCAGCGACGACGACTTCCCGTTCGGCCCGTTCCGGATGTACTCCACCTCCAACCCGCCGAACGCACCCGCACCCGACACCCGGGTCGAGGGAGTGAACAGCTCCGGGGCGGTGATCGACCTCGACCAGAACGCGACAGGCATCCGCCGCGCCGAGATCGAGGGTCAGCAGGCCCGGTACGCCGCCGACCCGACGCTGCTCACCGAGGTCGCCGACGCGTACGCCGAACGCCACCCGGACGCCCCCGCGCTGGTCGAGGTCCGCATCGTCATCCGCTGGCACGGCATCCGCGCCGGTCGACCTACCGGCCAACACACCGACCAGACCGTCGTCCGCTGGCAGGCCACCCGATGAACCGCTGGCTGACCGAGGCCGTACCCCGGGGCCGGGTGGCCGCCTTCCGCACCCTGATCTACCTGTTCGTCGCCGCCGATCTGGTGATCTTCACCCCCTGGGTACGCACCCGGGTCAGCGTGCCCGGCGACCTGTACCGGCCCCTCCTGATCGGCCGCCTGCTCCCACTGCCGACGCCAACCGAGACGCTGGTGACGGTGATCTTCTGGGCGTTGCTGCTGCTCGCCCTCCTCGCCGCCACCGGACGGGCGCCCCGGCTGCTCGGCTGGGCGGTGTGCGCGCTGTACCTGGAATGGATGATCATCGCGATGAGCTACGGGAAGGTCGACCACGACCGGTTCGGGCTACTCGTCGCACTGGCCGTGCTGCCGACCGCCGGTCGCGCCCGACACGGCGACACCACCCGCACGGAGGCCGGTGGCTGGGCCCTACGCGTCACCCAGATAGCGGTGATCTGCACGTACTTCCTGGCCGCCTTCGCCAAGCTGCGCTTCGGCGGTCTGGACTGGCTGACCGGCTCGGTCCTGGCCCGCGCGATCATCCGACGCGGCACCGACCTGGCGGACCTGATCGCCCAGGTGCCGCACCTGCTGATCGTCGCCCAGTTCGGCATCGTGGCGTTCGAGCTGCTGAGCCCGGTGGTCTTCCTGCTGCCACCCCGCTGGCGACTCGCCATGGTCGGTTTCTTCTACTCGTTCCACGCGGTCACCATCGCGACCATCACGATCTCGTTCGCGCCACACCTGGCCGCGATGACCAGCTTCCTCCCGCTGGAGCGGGTGCGCCCGCTGGTCTGGGCGCGCCGGCTCGTCGGCCGCGACACTGCCAGGTCAACGACCACGGATGCCCCGGAACCGCGCCCGGCGGGCGTCGACCCAGGGCCGGTGTCGCCCGAGCAGGGCACGGTGGGAGCCGGCGCGGAGCGAGCGCTCGACGATCAGGCGCCGGTGGTCGGGCGACCGGTCGGGCCGTAGAGCCTCTCCCGGGCCTCCTGGGGCAGGGAACAGGCCGCCGTGCCACCGGGGAGCCGGTGCCGGTTGCGCGCCACCCAGCGGTACAACGGCCAGGCCGCGGCGCGCGCCGGCGGGAACCGCAGACCCGCGCCGGCGACCCGCCAGAGCGGGCCACTCGCGGTGAGCAGCTTCGCGATGGCATCCGGACCCGCGGCGCGTGAGCCGTCCGCGCCGACCCACTGCACGGCCTCCTCGCACTCGGCCACGGTGAGGCCGAGTGCGTCCAGATCGGCGAACTGCCAGGGCACCACCCGCGCGGCGGTGGGGATGCGGCGCTCGATGAACTGCGCGCAGCTCGTGCAGAACGCGCAGTCCCCGTCGTAGACGAAGGTCGACGTCTCCATGGTGCCCATCCTCCCCTCTGCGACCACCCGTACGCCCGCCGGTGTACGGCGGGTCACTTGCGCTTGCCTCGTACACGTGTTCGAATGATGGCTATGCGCTGGGACAACCTCACCGCTCCCCCGGTCGAGGGAGACCCCGAGCGGGCAGCGCCAGCGACGCCACCCCTGCCGCTGGCGCTGCCCGGCGCCGTCGCCCGCACCTTCGACACCCCCGAGTTCGCCGGGATGACCTTCTACGAGGTGCAGGCCAAGTCCATCCTCAACCGGGTGCCCGGGCAGTCCCGCGTCCCGTTCGAATGGACGATCAACCCGTACCGGGGCTGCTCTCATGCGTGTGTTTACTGCCTGGGTGCGGACACCCCGATCCTCATGGCGGACGGCCGCACGAAGCCGATCAGCGAACTGGAGCCGGGCGACCGCATCTACGGGACCGAGCGACGGGGCGCGTACCGCCGATACGTGATCACCACCGTCCTCGACAAGTGGTCCACGGTGAAGCCGGCCTACCGGGTCACCCTGGAGGATGGCACGACCCTCATCGCCAGCGGGGACCACCGGTTCCTTTCTGAACGTGGCTGGAAGTACGTCACCGGGGCCATGAATGGCAACGCCCGACGCCCCTACCTGACCACCAACAACCGCCTGATCGGCACCGGTCGTTTCGCCGTTGGGCCCAAGGAGTCACCCGACTACCGCCGGGGCTACCTGTGCGGCATGGTCCGCGGAGACGCGCACCTGGGCACATTCTCGTACTCGTACGGGACGGTGCACCGGTTTCGGCTGGCGTTGGCCGATGACGAGGCATTGAGCCGCAGCGAGCGCTACCTCGCGCTCGAAGAGATCAAGACACAGCGCTTCGATTTCACCCCGGCCAGTCCCACACGACGCGCAGTGGCCGCCATCCGAACCTCTAAGCAGCGGGACATCCTGGCGATCACCGAACTCGTTCGGTGGCCGGTCGAGCCCAGTGACGAATGGCGGCTCGGCTTCCTGGCCGGCATCTTCGACGCGGAGGGCAGTTGCAGCAGAGGCGTCCTGCGCATCAGCAACAGCGACGACGCCATCCTCGACCAGACGACGGCAGCATTGCGCCATTTCGGTTTCGCCTGCGTGCGAGAAGACCGCGGCCTACCCAACCGTGTGCGGGCAATCAGGCTGACCGGGGGTCTCGCCGCCCGGCTCCGGTTCTTTCACCTGACCGACCCTGCCATCACCCGGAAGCGGTCGATCGAGGGTGGCGCACTGAAGCATCAGGGCGCCCTCCGGGTTGTCGGCATCGAGGCACTCGGGCTGGAGCTGCCGCTCTGGGACATCACCACTGGCACCGGGGACTTCATCGCCAACGGAGTCGTCAGCCACAACTGCTTCGCCCGAAACACGCACACCTATCTCGATCTTGATGCCGGTGCGGACTTCGACCGGAAGGTGATCGTCAAGGTCAACGCCGGGGAGCTGGTCCGGCGGGAGCTGGCCGCCCCGCGCTGGCGGGGCGCGCACGTGGCGATGGGCACCAACGTCGACTGCTACCAGCGCGCCGAGGGCCGTTACCGGCTGATGCCGCAGATCATCGGTGCCCTGCGGGACTTCGCCAACCCGTTCTCGATCCTCACCAAGGGCACGCTGATCCTGCGCGACCTGCCACTGCTGCGTCAGGCCGCCGAGGTGACCACTGTGGGCATCTCGTTTTCGGTGGGGTTCGTCGACGAGCACCTCTGGCGCACCGTCGAGCCGGGCACACCGGACCCACGCCGCCGGCTGGACGCCGTCCGGGCGCTCGCCGACGCCGGCTTCTCCGTCGGCGTGCTGATGGCCCCGATCCTGCCCGGCCTCAGCGACAGCGACGAGTCGATCGAAGCCACCGTCTCGGCGATCGCCGCCGCTGGTGCGACAAGCGTGACCGCCCTGCCCCTGCACCTGCGACCCGGCGCCCGGGAGTGGTACGCGCACTGGCTCGCCCGCGAGCACCCACACCTCGTGCCCCGCTACCGCGAGCTCTACCGAGCCGGCGCGTACGCCCCGCAGGCGTACCAGCGGGAGTTGACCGCGCGGGTGCGGATCGCCGCCCGCCGGCACGGGCTGCACCGCGGCGAGCGGGGCGACAACCGCAGCCTGCCCGAGCCGCCGCCACAGTCGGCGGCCGAGCAGCTGACCTTGCTGTAGTCGGAGCTACAGTCGGCGGGTGCGTACCGCTCAGCAGATCCTCGCCGACTCCGCCGTGATCGCCGTCGTGGGCGCGTCCCGCGACCCGTTCAAGGCCGCGCACGGCGTGCCGTTGCAGATGCAGCAGTACGGCTGGCGCATCATCCCGGTCAACCCGACTGTCGACGAACTGTTCGGGGAGCGGGCCTACCCGACCCTCGCCGACATTCCGCACCCCGTCGACCTGGTGGACGTGTTCCGACCGGCGGCCGACGCCGTGCAGGTGGTCCGGGACGCGGTGGCGATCGGCGCCCCTGCGGTCTGGCTGCAACTGGGCATCGTCTCGGCCGAGGCGCGGCGGATCGCCGAGGAGGCCGGCATCGACTACGTCGAGGACCGCTGCCTCATCGTCGAACGCGCCGCCGCCAACCTGACCCGCCTGACCTGACCCGACCTGAGCCGCCCGCCCGCCCCGCGATGTTGCACCTGCTGTCCCGGCATAGCCCACACAAGGGTCATTGGGGCACCCGAAAGTGCAAGATCGCGAGGGCGGGGCGGGCAGGTACGGGTCAGAGCTTGTATTCCTTGAGGAGGCCTCGGGAGATGATCGTCTTCTGGATCTCCGAGGTGCCCTCGCCGATGAGCAGGAACGGGGCCTCCCGCATCAGCCGCTCGATCTCGTACTCCTTGGAGTAGCCGTAGCCGCCATGGATGCGGAACGCCTCCTGGACGACCTCGGCGCAGTATTCCGAGGCGAGCAGCTTGGCCATCCCGGCCTCGACGTCGTTGCGCTGACCGGCGTCCTTGAGCCGGGCGGCGTTGACCATGAGGGCGTGCGCGGCCTCGATCTTCGTGCCCATCTCGGCGAGCTTGAAGGCGATCGCCTGATGCTTGGCGAGCGGCTGACCGAAGGTCTTGCGCTGCTGGGCGTAGCTGACCGCCAGCTCGAAGGCGCGGATGGAGATGCCGCAGGCGCGGGCGGCCACGTTGACCCGGCCCACCTCGATGCCGTCCATCATCTGGTAGAAGCCGCGGCCCACCTGGTCGGCGCCGCCGAGGATCGCGGAGTCGGGCACGGTCACGCCGTCGAGCACCATCTCGGTGGTCTCGACGCCCTTGTAACCCATCTTCTCGATCTTGCCCGGGATGGTGAGGCCGGGGGCGGTCTCGCCGAACCCCGGCTCCTTCTCCAGCAGGAAGGTGCTCATGTTGCCGTAGACGGAGTCCGCGCCGGTGTCGGTCTTGACCAGGGTGGCCACCACCGAGGAGTACGCCCCGTTGGTGAGCCACATCTTCTGCCCGTTGAGCACGTAGCGGTCGCCGTCCCGGACGGCGCGGGACTTGATCGCGGAAACGTCGGAGCCGGTCTCGGGCTCGGACATGGAGAACGCGCCGCGCACCTCGCCGGTGGCCATCTTCGGCAGCAGGCGGGTCTTCTGCTCGGCGGAGCCGTGCTGGGAGATCAGGTACGCCACGATGAAGTGGGTGTTGACGATGCCGGAGATCGACATCCACCCTCGGGACAACTGCTCCACCACCAGCGCGTAGGTGAGCAGTGATTCGCCGAGCCCGCCGTACTCCTCCTCGATGGTGAGGCCGAAGAGCCCCATCTCGCGCATGCCGTCGAGGATGTCGGTGGGGTATTCGTCGGCGTGCTCCAGCCGCTGCGCGTGCGGGATGATCTCCTTGTCGGCGAAGTCCCGAACGGTCTCCAGGATCGACTGTTGCACATCGGTCAGGCCGGGCGTCTGGGCTAGTCGGGCCATCTCAGCCTCCGGGGATCCGCGCACTACTCGTGGGTAACTGAACGCTGGGTCAGTATCGGTCTCGCGGGTCGGCGAGGCCAAGGTGACCAGTCCACACAACCGCTGTGAAAAGGTTCACCGCTGCGGGTAGCGTCCGGCAAGAGGGACTTTTCCGGCACCGGCAGGAGGAGTGCAGCTGTGAGCTACCCGCCGCCGTCGGGACCGCCCGAGGACGAGCAACCGCCGTCACCCTACGAGCCGCCCAAGGACCAGTCGCCGTACGCGCCACCACCGGCCGGCCAGCCGCCGTACACGCCGCAGCCGGACCAACCGGCGTACGAGCTGCCAACGGAACGATCACCGTACGGGCCGCCGGCGGGCGAACCGTCGCCGTACGGCCACCAGGGGCCGCAGCAGTCGGCGCACTGGAGCCAGCAGCCGCCGTACCCGCCGCAGGGCCCCTACGGTCAGTACGGCCCACCGCCGGCCGGGCCGGGTCGGGGAACGAACGTGCTGGCGATCCTGTCGCTGGTGTTCGCCTTCGTCTTTCCGCCGGCCGGCGCCGTCCTCGGCCACGTGGCCAAGCGGCAGATCCGCGCCAGCGGCGAGGAAGGCGACCAGCTCGCGACCTGGGGGCTGATCCTGGGCTACGTCTTCACCGGGCTCACCGTGCTGGCCTGCTGCGGCTGGCTGGCGCTGGTGGCGTTCGGCAACACCGGCGACAGCGGCGGCTACTGACCGACGGGCCGGCGCGATCAGCGAAAGCGGGCCTCGCGGACGCTGTTGCCGCCGTCTACCACCAGCATCTGCCCGGTGATGTACGAGGCGGCCGGCGAGCAGAGGAAGCTGATCGCCGCGGCGACCTCGTCCGGCGTGCCCGGTCGCCCCACCGGGGTGCCCAGCCCCTGCTTGATCTCCGCCATGGTGGACGCCGCGGTGTAGATGGTGCCGGGCGCCACCGCGTTGACGGTCACGCCGTCGGCGATCATCTCCATGGCCAGGGCCCGGGTCAGCCCGACGACCCCGGCCTTCGCCGCGGCGTACGCGGCCTCGGTGGGCAGGGCGTTGACCGGCCCGGCCGTGGCCGAAAGGTTGACGATCCGACCCCAACCCCGCTCGGCCATCCCCCCGATGAACGCCCGGCTGCACAGGAACGCGGTGGAGAGGTTGCGGTCGATCTCACCGCGCCACTCGTCGTAGGTCAGCTGCGCTACCGGCCGCAGCACGCCCTGGCTGGCCCGACTGGCCAGGCCGGCGTTGTTGACAAGCACCTCGACGTCGCCCAACTGCTCGGCGACCGCGTCGGCCAGCGCGCCGACCTCGGACTCGTCGGTCAGGTCCGCGACGAAGCCGGTCACCCCCAGCTCGGTCGCCCGCTCGTGGATGCGTCGGGTGGTGGAGACGATGGCCACCCGAGCACCCAGGTCGGCGAGTCGCCGGGCGGTGGCGTACCCGATGCCGTCCGGACTGCCCGCCCCGGTGACCAGGGCGACCCGCCCGTCGAGGCGCATCGTGACCGGGTCGGCGAGCGCGACCGGCTCGTCCGGGCCGGGGCTGCCCGCCGGGGCGGCCGTCCGGGCGCGCCGGGCCGCGCCCGGACGGCTGACGTCCCGTCGGGGTCGACTGCCGGAGCGGTCCGCGGCGCGCGCGTCGAATGCCATGCCAGGGATCCTGCCCGTTACGACCGGCCCGAGCAACGCGGCACCCGGAAGCGGGGGCGTCGGGTTTGGGCGGCGATGGCTACCCTGTCTCCGCACCCCGACCTGACGGAGAGTTCGCATGACAAATCCCCCGCCGCCCGGCAACTGGAGCGATCCCACGTGGTCGACCCAGCCGTCGAGCCCCGCAACGGACCCGACCCTGGTGGCCGGTCAGCCGGTGCCCCCACAACCTGGCCCGTACACCCCCGACCCGTACGCCCCGGTCGACCCGTACGCCGGCGCGCAGCCGCCAGCGACCCAGCCGATGCCCGGCTACGCCCCGCCCGGCTACGCCCCGGCCGGCTACCCGCCGCAGTACCCCGGCTACGGCTACCCGCAGCCGCCGAAGACCAACGGGCTGGCCATCGCGGCGTTCGTGCTGGCCCTGATCGGTTTCACGTCCTGCATCACCGCGCCGATCGGCGCGATCCTCGGACACGTGGCGCAGAAGCAGATCCGGCTCAGCGGCGAGGGCGGCGCGGGGATGGCGAAGGCCGCCATCATCGTCGGCTGGATTCTCACCGGGCTGTTGGTTGTGGTGATCGCCATCTACGTCGCCGCGATCATCTACGCGATCGCGACGAGCGACAACAGCAGCAGTAGCTACTGACCGGCGGGCGGGCCGACGTACCGCCGATTGTCGAGCCGGATCGACAGCCGGCGGCTGTCGTCCCGGCCCGGCCGGTCACTGCGCCGGTGGGGTGAACGACGAGGTACGGCTCATCCCGGCGGCCCGGCCCTTGGCGGCGACCACCAGCGCCATCTTGCGGGACGCTTCGTCGATCATCTCGTCGCCGAGCATCACGGCGCCCAGCCGGCCGCCGGCCTCCGAGGTGTAGTGCTCGTACGCGTCGAGGATCAGCTCGGCGTGGTCGTAGTCGGCCTGCGCCGGCTGGTAGACCTCGTTGGCGGCGTCGACCTGGCCCGGGTGCAGCACCCACTTGCCGTCGAAGCCCAGCGCGGCCGAGCGCTTGGCCACCTCGCGGAACCCGTCCACGTCGCGGATCTGCAGGAAGGGGCCGTCGATGGCCTGCTTGTCGTGCATCCGCGCGGCCATCAGGATCCGCATCAGGATGTAGTGGTACGGGTCGCCCGGGTAGTCCGGGATCAAGCCGCCGACCACCATCGACTTCATGTTGATCGACGCCATGAAGTCGGCCGGGCCGAAGATGATCGTTTCCACCCGCGGCGAGGCGGCCGCGATCGCGTCCACGTTGACCAGACCGGCAGCGTTCTCGATTTGCGCCTCGATGCCGATCCGGCCGACCTCCAGGCCGATCGTCTTCTCGATCTGGGTGAGCGTCAGGTCCAGCCACTGCACCTGGGCGGCGGTCTGCACCTTCGGCAGCATGATGCAGTCCAGGTTGGCGCCGGCGCCCTCGACGACCTCGATGACGTCCCGGTAGGTCCACGGGGTGGTCAGGTCGTTGACCCGTACCACCCGGGTCTTGCCGGCCCAGTCACCCTCGTTGAGGACGGCCACGATGTTCTTGCGCGCGTCCGGTTTGGCCAGTGGGGCGACGGCGTCCTCCAGGTCGAGGAAGACCTGGTCGGCCGGAAGCCCCTGGGCCTTACCGAGCATCTTCACGCTGGAACCCGGCACGGCGAGGCAGGACCTGCGGGGGCGACCGACTGCGGCCATGGATGCGCTCCTTCCAGCGTCCGGCGGGCATGCCGACGCCACCTGACTCCGAAGAAAACTTAACGATCCCAAAGGGCGTGGTGACGCCACGGTAACCTCGCGCCATGACCGGGGTGAATGGACCTGTGGAAGATCTCACTGGGCGCCGACTGGTGGTGGTGACCGGGGCCAGCTCCGGCATCGGGCTGGCCGCCGCCGTGCAGCTGGCCTGCCGTGGCGACCAGGTGGTGCTGGTCGGGCGGGACCCGGCCCGCCTGCAGGCCGCAGCCGTTCGGGTACGGGAGAACTCCGGTGAACGCCCGGAGCTGTTCCGGGCCGACTTCGCGATCCTCGACGACGTACGCCGGCTGGCGGAGCAGCTCCGGACCGCGTACGACCGGATCGACGTGCTCGCCAACAACGCCGGCGCGATCGCGCTGCAACCACTGAGCACCGTCGACGGCTTCGAGATGTCGATCCAGGCCAACCACCTGGCCCCGTTCCTGCTGACCAACCTGCTCGCCGACCGGGTTGGCCGGGTGGTGGTGACCGCCTCCGGCGCGCACCGCTTCGGCGCACTCGACCCGGACGACCTGAACAAACCACTGCGGGACTACCGGCCGATGGGCGCGTACGGCACCAGCAAGCAGGCGAACGTCCTGTTCACCGCCGAGGCCGCCCGGCGCTGGCCGAACCTGTCCGCGTACAGCTTCCACCCCGGAATGGTCCGCACCCGGTTCGCCAACGACAGCAGGCTGGTCGCGTTCGGGATGCGTTTCATGCCGTTCCGCAGCCCGGAGAAGGGCGCCGAAACCCTGGTGTGGCTTGCCAACCAGGAGCACTCCCGGCTGATCAACGGGGGTTACTACATCGACCGTCGACCGCGTCGGCCCCTCCGGAAGGCCGCCGATCCGCAGCTCGCCGCCCGGCTCTGGGCGGCGAGCGCCAAGGCCGTCGGTCTCGATGACTGACCGGGCGGGTGCGCTGACCCTCGTCGCGGTCGTCGAGTTCGCCGTCGGGGCCGCCGGGCAGCGCTACGAGGATGCCGTGCTGGCCCTGCTCGGACGGCACGGCGGCCGGTTGGAGCGGCGACTGCGCGGCACCGACGGGCAGACCGAGGTGCACGTGATCCGGTTCGACGGGCGGGCTGGCTACGAGTCGTTCCTCGTCGACCCGAACCGGGCGGCCCTGCGTACCGCCCTCGGCGACGCCGCCCCGACGACCCCGGTCATCGAGGTCCACGAGGCCTGACCGGCGGCGGCGGTCGTCGCCCTGGCGGTGGCATCGGACCTCCACCAGGGCGAGCCACGGATTCCCGGCAGCACCGCGCGACCTCGATGGTGGCGATCAGCTGACCAGCCTGGTCGCGGACCACTTCGCCGCGTACCTGCGAAGGCCGTCAGTCGTTCAGCGGCGTCGGGTCGGCCGGCAGGGCGGTGGGTTCCGGCCGGCGAGCGGCCCGACCGCCGCCGAGCACCACCACCGCCACCCCGGCCAGCAGCAACGCCATGCCGAGCAGCGCGTACGGGCGGGGAAGCTGACCCAGCCAGGCCCAGCCGAGCACTGCCGCGCCGGGCGCCTCCAACAGGATCAGCACGCTCACTGTGGTCGCCGGGATCTTTTGCAGGGCGTAGTTGAACATCGAGTGCCCGAGCAGTTGTGCGCCGGCCACCAGGGCCAGGATGGCCAGCCAGGTACGCCCGTCGAACCCGGTCAGCCGTACGCCGCCGACCAGGCACACTGCCAGCAGGATCAGCGCGCAGATCCCGTAGCAGATGGTGGTGTAGGTGGTGGTGCTGATGCTGGTCCGGGCCCGTTCCCCGAAGGCGGTGTAGACGGCCGCGAACAGGGCGCCGACCAACGCCAGCACGTCACCGAGGACGGCCCGACCGGAGACCCCCACGTCCACCCCGGTGGCGACCGCCGCGCCGCCGACCGCGACCGCGATGCCGATCCACACCACCCGGGGCAGCGGACGCCCCTGGGCACGGGCGATCAACCCCTGCCAGACCGGTTGGGTGGCGACCAGGGCGGTCGAGGTGGCGACCGAGGTGAGTTGGGCGCTCGGCACCCAGGTCGCGAAGTGCCCGGCCAGGACGACCCCGGACAGGACGCAGAACAGTCCCTCCCGCCGACCCGCGCCCATTGTCAACCTGCGGAACTCGGCACGACGCCGGACCAGCGCGAAGGGGCTCAGCACGGCCACCGCGAGCAGGTTGCGCCAGAACGCGATGGCCAGCGCGGGGGCGGCGGCGTACGCGATCAGCGGAGCGGATGACGACACGGCGACCACGGCCAGGCCGACCGCGCCGGTGGTCAGTGGATCCACTGTCGGCCGGGGTGAAGGTGGTGGCACGGGACGTAATCCTCACACGTATGACGGTCAGCACGGAGGGTCATCGCTCCGTTACGATCACGCGGTTCCGCGCCGGCGACCCCCTCGACCGCCCGGAGGCGTTCCCCTCATGCCCAGCTACCAGGCGGTGCTGTTCGACTTCTTCGGCACACTGACCCGTTCGGTGCAGCGCGGTGTCGCACACCTCGGCACCGCCGAGCTGCTCGGTTGCCACACCGACACGTTGACCGAGGTGCTGGACCGCACCTACTACGAGCGGGCCACCGGCCTTCTCGGCAACGCGGAGGCGACCCTACGCTGGGTGTGCGCCCAGGCCGGCGTACACCCCAGCGACCAGGCGGTGCGGGCGGCGGTGGCGTCCCGGCACCAGGCGGTCCGCGCGGACACCTGGCTGCGGGCCGACGCGGTGCCGGTGCTGGCGGCCCTGCGCCAGCGCGGCCTGCGCACCGGCGTGATCAGCGACTGTACGCACGAACTGCCCGCCTTCCTGCCGCAGCTCGCGATCGCCCCGCTGCTCGACGTACGGGTCTTCTCGGTGCAGGTCGGGCGGTGCAAACCAGATCCGACGCTCTACCTGACGGCCTGCCAGCGGCTCGGGCTCGCGCCGGGCGACTGCCTCTACGTCGGTGACGGCGGCAGCCAGGAGTTGACAGGCGCCCAGCGGGCCGGGATGACCGCCGTCCGGCTCGCCGCACCGGATCTGGCCACACACCTGGTGTTCAACGCAGAGCGGAACTGGCGCGGCCCGACCCTCGGCACCCTGGGCGAGGTGCTCTCCCTCGTCGACGCCGACGCCGACGTCGCGGGCGTCGGCGGCCGGTGCGACTGATCAACTGATCAGCGGCGGCGGACCCGGTGCAGCCGGAACGGCTTGCGGGTGGCCCGGACCGCCGGAGTCGGCCGGGGCGGCTCGGCCTGCGCGTCGGCCGGCAACTCCTCTCCGAACAGCGGCGTACCGGCCGGGGCGAGCCGGTTCACCGCGCATCCGTCGGCGACCCACCGGGCCACCAGGTCGGCGGTCGGACCGGGCGCGTTGAGGCGCTTCGCCGCCACCAGCGGCGCGATGGTGTCCCACGCCTCGGTGCCCGGCAGCAACCGGCTCACCCGGGCCGGCCAGGTGACGATCCGACCACCGTGGTCGCCGCGCAGGGTGACCTGGGCCTCGGTCGCGTCGGCCAGACCCGGCGCGGCCTGCTCGCCCGGCCCACTGACCACCAGGAGCGCGCCCTCCAGCGGGACGCACCAGAGCGCGAGCGCCGGCCCACCGGCAACACTGACCCAGGCTACGGCGGCCTTCTTCATCGCCTCGTCGACCAGGGGGGTGCCCCCGGGGGCGTCCTCGTCCGTCACACCCGCATCCTCCCGCATCGGCGCCTCCGCTCAGCCCACGAACGGCGGCACGGCGATCTCGCCCCGCGCCACCGGCATCACCTGACCGGCGACCGTCGCGCCGACCGCCACACCGTTCGCCGCGGTGACAGTGCAGGCCAACGCGGACGGGCGGTTCATCTCCACGCCCTGACGGACCGCGTACTCCGACCGCCCCTCGCCGGGCAACAGACCACTCTCCACCAGCCAGACACCGAGGCCGAGCGCCGCCGAACCGGTCGCCGGGTCCTCCGGAACACCCATCCCCGGCACGAAGACCCGGGCGTGCGCGGTTTGCGCGGCGGCGTCCCAGGAGAAGACGCTGACGTGCGACACCCCGTACCGCTGCGCCGCCGCCGGGTTCACCCGGGCGCGGGCCACCGACTCCGGCCGCACCGGCAGGTACGGAAACTCCAGCCCGCAGCCGGCGACCCGGGGGGCCGGCCCGACGTGGTCGTCGGCGACCAGCCCGGCGATCTCCAGCAACGGCTCCGGGTCCAGCTCCGGCCCGAGGGTCGGAGCGCCACCGGTAAGCGTCGCCCCGGACGCGGTCACCTCGATCGGCAACACACCGGCCCGGCACTCCTGGGTGACCTGCCCCACACCGAACATGCCCCGCCGGCACGCGGTGACCGCCGCGCCGACGCTGGGATGCCCGGCGAACGGCAACTCCTCCACCGGAGTGAAGATCCTGGCCCGGTAGGTGCTGCCGACCTGGGTCGGCGGCAGCACGAACACCGTCTCGGACAGGTTGAACTCCAGCGCGAGCGCCTGCATCTGCTCGGTGGCCAGCGCCTCCGCGCCGAAGACCACCGCCAGCGGGTTGCCGGCGAATGGGCGATCGGTGAAGACGTCCACGATCTCGTAGGCCAAGGTCGACATGTTGATAAACACTAGGCGCTTAGGCTGGTGCCCGTGAGTACGCCGACCCGGGTCTACATCGCCCGCCTCGCCGGAGTCGCCGTCTTCGACCCGAACGGCGATCAGGTGGGCCGGGTTCGTGACGCCGTGGCTCGGCTCCGCGCGACGAAGCGTCCGCCCGAGGTGGTGGGACTCGTCGCCGAGATGCCGATGCGGCGTCGGATCTTCCTGTCCATCAACCGGATCACCTCCATCGACGCGGACGCCGTCGTACTCGGCTCCGGCACCCTCAACCTGCGCCGGTTCGAGAAGCGCCCGAACGAGCTGCTGGTGCTCCAGGAACTGCTCGACCGGCGGGTGCAACTCGACCCGGGCGGCCAGCCCGGCGCGGTAGTGGACGTCGCGATGGAGTGCACCCGGGGCGGCGAGTGGTCGCTGACCCGTGTCGCCGTACGCGAGCAGACCGGTCGGCTCAGCCGCCGCGGCCACCTGCACCAGGTCGAGTGGGACCGGGTGCGCGGGCTCAGCGGCATCGCCGACAACCGGGGTACGGCCAACCTGCTCGCCGTACTGGAGGACATGCGCCCGGCCGACCTGGCCAACGCGTTGCAGGATCTGCCCGACGCGCGGCGCAACGAGGTCGCGGCCGCGCTTGACGACGAGCGGCTGGCCGACGTGCTCAGCGAACTGCCGGAGCACGACCAGGTGGAGATCCTCGCCGCCCTCGACCGGGAGCGGGCCGCCGACGTGCTGGAGGAGATGGACCCGGACGACGCCGCGGACCTGCTCAACGAGCTGCCCCCACCCGAGCAGGACGTGCTGCTGGACCTGATGGAGCCGGACGAGGCCGACCCCGTACGTCAGCTGCTGAAATACACCCCGGGCACGGCGGGCAGTGTGATGACCTCGGAGCCGGTCATCCTGCCACCGGACGCCACCGTCGCCGAGGCGCTGGCCCGGATCCGGGAGCCACAGCTCTCCCCCGCCGTCGCCGCGCAGGTCTTCGTGACCCGGGCACCGCAGAACACGCCGACCGGCCGCTACCTGGGCATGGTGCACTTCCAGGCGCTGCTGCGCGAGCCCCCGGCCGACCTGCTGGGCAAGGTCGTGGTCAACGACATCGACCCGCTGCGCCCCACCACGCCGCTGCCGGAGATCACCCGCCGGATGGCCACCTACGACCTGGTCGCCATGCCGGTGATCGACCGGCACAACCGGCTGGTCGGTGCCGTGACGGTGGACGACGTGCTGGACCACTCGCTGCCCCGGGACTGGCGGGACCGCGACGCCCTGGCCGCCTCGGGCACCACCGACCCCACCCTGGACGGCGCGGATGGCTGACCAGCGGCGGACGGAGCGTCTCGACCAGCCACGCGAGCCCCGGGGCGTGAAGCTGCCCCGGTTCGACGCGGAGGCGTTCGGTAGGTGGTCGGAGGGCATCGCCAGGGGCATGGGCACCGCGAACTTCATCGTCGTCATGACCGTGGTGATCACGATCTGGTTCGTCTGGAACACGTTGGCCCCGGCGAACCTGCGCTTCGACCCGTACACCTTCACGTTCCTGACCCTGGTGCTGTCGTTGCAGGCCAGCTACGCGGCCCCGCTGATCCTGCTGGCCCAGAACCGACAGGCCGACCGGGACCGTGTGGCCCTGGAGGAGGACCGGCGGCGAGCCACCGCGCAGAAGGCGGACACCGAGTATCTGGCCCGGGAGATCGCGGCCCTGCGGATCGCGCTGGGTGAGGTCGCCACCCGCGACTTCCTCCGTTCCGAGCTGGCCCGGCTGGCCGAGGAACTGGACGAGATGGGGCAACGCCGGCAACGACTGGAGCGCCGCCAGCAGGAGAAGGACAGCCGGCAGGAGCGCCGTGGCCAGCGGCCGACCGACGGTGTCGGCCTGGACGAACCTCGCGACGACCTGGATGGCGACTTCACCCGGGAGTCCCGGCCGGACGGCACCGGCCCGCGCCGGTCGGAGGGCTGACCGGCAGGTCATCGATTGGCTCACACCGCCCCGGGCAACGGCGGCAGCGGATGCCCCGCGACGTAGCATTGCGGGCATGTCAGCCCCCGTGAGCACGGTCGAGGACGCGATCCAGGCCGCCCTGGCCACCGTCAACGACCCGGAGATCCGCCGGCCCATCACCGAGCTGGGCATGGTCCGTTCCGCCACGATCGGTGCCAGTGGTGTCGTCCGTGTCGAGCTGCTGCTCACCGTCGCCGGCTGCCCACTGAAGGACAAGCTGCGCACGGACATCACCACCGCCGTCGCCGCGGTGCCCGGCGTCACCGGCGTGGAGATCGACTTTGGGGTGATGACCCCCGAGCAGCGGCAGTCGTTGCAGTCGCAGCTGCGCGGCGGCGGCGCCACCGAGGAGCCCGTCATCCCGTTCGCCCAGCCCGGCTCGCGCACCCGCGTCTACGCGGTGGCCAGCGGCAAGGGTGGCGTCGGCAAGTCCAGCGTCACGGTCAACCTGGCGGCGGCGCTCGCCGCCCGTGGGCTCTCCGTCGGCGTGGTCGACGCGGACATCTACGGCCACTCGGTGCCCCGGATGCTGGGCGCGGACGGCCGACCCACCCGGGTCGAAGACATGATCATGCCGCCCCAGTCGCACGGCGTGAAGGTGATCTCCATCGGCATGTTCACGTCCGGCAACGCCGCCGTCGTCTGGCGCGGCCCGATGCTGCACCGGGCCTTGCAGCAGTTCCTGGCCGACGTCTACTGGGGCGACCTGGACGTCCTCCTGCTCGACCTGCCGCCGGGCACCGGTGACGTGGCCATCTCGCTGGCCCAGCTCCTGCCCAACTCGGAGATCCTCATCGTTACCACCCCGCAGACCGCCGCCGCCGAGGTGGCGGAACGGGCCGGCGCGATCGCCCTGCAGACCCACCAGCGGGTGGTCGGCGTCATCGAGAACATGTCCTGGCTGGAGCTGCCGGACGGCTCCCGGATGGAGGTCTTCGGCGCCGGGGGCGGCACTGCCGTCGCCGAGTCGCTGAGCCGGACCATCGGCGCGCAGGTGCCGCTGCTCGGACAGATCCCCCTGGACACCCGGGTCCGCGAGGCCGGCGACGCCGGTAACCCGATCGTGCTGGCCGCGCCGGAATCCCCGGCCGCGCAGGCACTCGGCACGATCGCCGACCGGCTCGCCGTGCGCCGCGAGTCACTGCTTGGCAAGCCCCTCGGCCTCAAGCCCGCCGGCCGCTGACCCACCCCGAGCACCCTCAGCCCGTCGGCCGCTGTTGGCCGGCGGGCTGAACCGCGTCGCCGGGTGGTCCAACCAGGCCGCCACGACGTGGCCGGCGTGGGCTGGCGACCGGCGTGGCTTGACGGCCGCTCGCGGTTGGCGGCCGGTCGGGGTTGGCGGCCGGCGCGGCTGGCAACCGGCGTGAGCTGACCGCCGGTCGAGGGCTGGCAACCGGCGCGGGCAGACGACCAGCCGAGGGCTGGCGGCCGGCGTGGCAGGCGGCCGATTGGGGCTGACCGCCGGTCGGGGTTGGCGGTCGGCGTGGCCTGACGGCCGGCGTGAGCTGACCGGCGGCCGAGGGCTGGCGGCTGGCGTGGGCTGACCGCCGGCCGGGGGCTGACCGCCGGCCGGGGGCTGACCGCCGGCGGGCTGACCGGCGTGGGCTGACCGCGCCGGTGCCGGCGGGCGTGGCCGGCATGGTCAACTCGGGTTCCAGGAAGTCGGCCCTTCAACCGGCCTGGAATACCGCGACTTCCGGAAACCCGAGTTGATCAGAGCAGGCGCCGGGCCCAGGCAGGACGATCCAGCCGATTCTGGGCAGCGCGGGCACTAGCCGGCCAGGCTACGGGTCGGCCAGGCTACGGGTCGATCAGGCGGCTACGGGCCGATCAGGTGGCGTCGTCGTAGCTGGCCCGAGGGGCCGGGGCCGAGGGAGTGCTGGTGGCCGTCCCGGACCGGGCCTCGTTCGACCGCAGGTCGGCAGCGTTGGCCACGTCCTTCAGGTCGTTGTGCACGCCGCTGACGTCCGCCCGCAGGTTGTCGTAGACGCCCTGCAACGGCTTGCGGATCGCCGCCTCGTCCTCCTCGCTGAGGAGGTGCTTGCGGATGAACGCCTTCGGGTGCAGGTCTTCCAGCTGGATGTCGGTGCCCAGCTCGCGGCTCAGGTCGCCGGTGGCGTTGCGGGCCATGTTGCGCAGGTTGCGCACCAACCGCAGGCCGTCGGTGATCACGGCGGGGAGCCGGTCGCCGAAGATCAGCAGCGCCAGGAGCAGCAGCGCCCCGATTTCCCACCAGTTCAGGTTGTCGAGCATCCCGCGGGCCTCCTCTCGGCGTCAGCAGCAAGACTACGCACGCCGGACCGCTTTCGGGCAAGGGGTGCGCCGCTGTTCACTTCGCGTCCGCCGCGAGAGTTACCGAGGTGTTCTGCCGGGCGGAACCCCGCCGATACTCGACGGTCACGACCGAGCCCGGCGCGTACTTGCGGACCAACGCGGTCAGGTCTGTCGGCTCGGTCATCGGCCGCCCATTGATCTTGAGGATCACGTCGCCGACCTTCAACCCGGCCCCGTCCGCGGGGCCGGACGGCTCCACCTCGGCCAGCCGCAGACCACCCCCGACGACCCCGGTCGGGCCGTCCGCCCGGGCGCCGATCACCGTACGCCGGGCCTTGCCGGTGCCAATGATGTCCTGGGTCACCCGCTTGGCCTGGTTGATCGGGATGGCGAACGCGAGCCCGATGTTGCCCGCCTCCTGCCCCTCGGCGACAAGTGACTTGATCGTGGAGTTCACCCCGACCACCCGGCCGGCGCCGTCGACAAGTGGGCCGCCGGAGTTGCCGTGGTTGACAGCGGCGTCGGTCTGGATGGCGGCGTAGTAGCGCACCGGGCCGCCCGGCTCGCCGGCCTGCATGGTCCGGTCCAGAGCGCTCACGATGCCGGCGGTGACCGTGTTGGCCAGCGACAACGGCGAACCGATGGCGAGCACGGGGTCGCCGACCGCCAGCGCGTCGGAGTCGCCGAACTCCACAGGTCGCAGCCCGGGACGACTCACCTTGATCACCGCGATGTCCGACTCCGCGTCCTGCCCGACGATTGTCGCCGGCGCGGTGCTGCCGTCGTTGAAGACCACCGAGGCCTTGCCGGTGCCACCGGCCACCACGTGGTCATTGGTAATCACGTGGCCGTCGGCGGTGGCGATGAACCCGGAGCCCTCACTGGTTCCGCCGAGGCTGCTCACCCGTACGGTGACCACGCTGGGCAGAACCCGCTCGGCGACCCCGGCCAGCGATTCCGGTTTGCGCTGCGCCAGCGCCGGCACCTCCGTGGGCGCACTACCGAGGACCGCCGCACCAGCGCCGCCGCGCACCGCGAACGCGTAGCCCAGAGCGCCACCGAGGGTGCCGGCCAGCAGCGCGGTGATCACGGGGATGAGCAACAGGTGGCGCAGTGTCGGCCGGCCCGGGGCGTCGGGGTCGGTGACCGGCTCGGGCTCGGTGCCAGGGGCCACTACCCCCGGCACCACTACAGCGGTCGGTGCCGCCGGGTCGCGCCACGGGTCGGCGAGCGCGTCCGACCACCAGGGCGACGCGTCGGCCGAGTTGGGCCCGCCGGCAACCGGCGTAGGCCAGCCCGGCGCCGACCCACCGGAAGGCGCCGGCCCACCGGAAGGCGCCGGCCCGCCGGAAGGCCCCGGCCAACCCGGTGCCGACCCGCCGGAAGACGCCGGCCAACCCGGTGCCGGCCCGCCGGAAGACGCCGGCCAACCCGGTGCCGACCCGCCGGAAGACGCCGACCCGCCGGAAGGCGCCGGCCAACCCGGTGTCGGCCCCCCGGAAGACGCCGGCCAGCCCGGTGTCGGTCCGCTGCCTGGCGAGGCGAGGGGCGCAGGGTCAGCCCCCGGCGTGGTCGGCGGCCCCACCGACGGGGCTCCTACCCCGGGCGGTCGCGCCGGAGCCGGAGTCTCACCGCCCCGGCGCCAGTCCCAGCCGTCGGTCACGTCGGTGCCTCCCAGTCCGTCCCCGGATCCCGCGCCGCGTCGCCCGGCCACGGGCCGGTCTGGTCGCGGCTGACGGGATACCGCCTCCAGGATTGCACGGATGGACGCGGCGCAGTCAGCGGTTGCCCCGGCGATCGCTTCCGGCGGAGGCGCGGCTGCGCCCCATGACGGTCGCCTCTACGCTCACAGTGCCAACCCGCCCCGCACCACGCACCGCCCCCGGAGGTGCCCCATCGCCACGGTCGCCGGTTCCGGCAGTTCGACGACACAGGCTCAGCACTTCGCCGAGTCGTACGTCACCGAGGACCTCGTTCTGCGTACCGCCCGCAGCCTGGCCCGGGAGGTGGGCCTCGATGCGGTCACTCCCGGCGCGGGGGCGGCGCTGCGGCTGCTGGCCGCCGCCGGTAATGCCCGTGCGGTGGTGGAGATCGGCACCGGCACCGGGGTGAGCGGCGTCTGGTTGCTGCGCGGCATGCGCGCCGACGGCGTGCTCACCACCATCGACGTGGAGGTGGAGCACCAACGGATCGCCCGGCGGATCTTCGCCGAGGCGGGCTTCGCGGCCGGGCGCACCCGGATCATCACCGGCCGGGCGCTGGACGTGCTGCCTCGGCTCGCCGACGGTGCGTACGACCTGGTCTTCGTGGACGCGGAGGCGACCGGCTTCCATGCCTGCGTGGAGGCGGCGCTGCGGCTGTTGCGCCCGGGGGGCGTGCTGGCGCTCAACGGCGTGCTGGCCAGCGACCGGATCGGCGACCCGGCCGCCCGGGACGCGGAGACGGTGACGGTTCGCGAGACGATCAAGGCGGTCCGGGAGTCGGAGCACTGGATCCCCGCGCTGCTTCCGGTCGGGCACGGGCTGCTCGCCGCGGTGAAGTGCTGACCCACGCCCGGGACGTGTCGAAGCCTCGGTCGGGCCGAGGCTTCGACACCCGCCCTAGTTGACGTCGGCGAGCCAGCGCAGCAACGACCGGACGCCCCAGCCGGTGGCGCCGCGGCTGACCTCGGCCTGGTCGCCGTCGGCCCAGGACGGGGCGGACATGTCCAGGTGCAGCCAGCGGTCCCGTAGTTCGCCGGTGAACTCGCGTAGGTAGAGCGCGGCCAGCACCGAGCCGGCACCCTGCGTGGGTGCGCTGTAGAGGTCGGCGATCTCGCTGCCGAGGTACTCGACGTAGTCGGTGTGCAGCGGCATCCGCCATGCCGACTCGCCGGCCGCCTCGGCTGCGGCCAGTACGCCGGCGGCCAGTTCGTCGTTCTCGCTGTAGAGGGCGGCGGTGCGCTTGCCCAGCGCCACCAAGTTCGCGCCGGTGAGCGTGGCCAGGTCGAGCAGCAGGTCCGGTTTGAGTTGCTGCACCGCGTACGCCAGCGCGTCGGCGAGGACCAGCCGACCCTCGGCGTCGGAGTTGGTCGTCTCGCTTGTGGTGCCGCCGTAGTGCCGGATGACGTCGCCGGGGCGGAACGCCGAGCCGCTGACCATGTTCTCGGCCAGCGGGGCCAACGTGGTGATCCGGACCGGCAGCCGCAGCGCGGCGGCGCCCAGTGTGGCGGCGACAACCGCGGCCGCGCCGGCCATGTCCTTGCGCATCAGCTTCATCGACGCCACCGGCTTGATCGAGATGCCGCCGGTGTCGAAGGTGATGCCCTTGCCGATCAGCACCACGTGGGTGCGCGCGTTGGCGGGGTGCCAGTCCAGTTCGACGAGCCGGGGCCCGCTGGCGGAGCCGCCGCCCACGGCGAGGATTCCGCCGAAGCCCTCGGTGGTCAGCTCGGCCGGGCCACGGACCCGCAGCCGCAGGTCCGGAAGGTCGGCTGCGGCGGTGGCGACCTGGTCGGCGAACCACTGCGGGGTCTTCACCGAGGACGGGGTGTTGGTCAGGTCGCGGGCGAGATGGGTCATCGCGGCAGTGGTCCGGGCCGTGGCGACGGTGGCCTCGTACGCGGTCGGGTCGGCGAGCAGCAGGTCGACGCTGGTGAGCGCCGGCCGGTCGCCGGCCTCGGTGAGTCGGAATCGGTAGGGGGCGAGCAGCAGCCCCTCGGTCAACCCGCGAACTGCGGCAAGGCTCACCTCGGCCGGCAGCGCGATGGTGATATGAGTCTCAGCTGCGGCGGAGCGGGCCAGGGCCGCGCCGGCCGTCCGCCAGGCCGCCTCGTCGCCGTCACCGACGCCGAGCAGCAGCAGCCGGCCGGGGGTACGCGCGGGGCGCAGCTGGGTGTGGATCTCGCCGGCCCGGCCGGTCAATCGGGCCGCTGACGCCAGCGCGGCCGCCTCGTCGGCCGTGCCGTCCGGGGCCGCCACTGCTGTCGACACGGGTTCGGCCGGGCTGTCACCTTCCGCCGTCGTATCGGCGGGGCGGACGGGCAGGACGAGGACGTCGAGCCGGTCGGGCTCGGCGATCAGACGGATGGCGAGCACGCGGAACCGTACCTCCAGGAAAGTGTCGCGGACCGGCAGCGCACCCACCTGTCCGCAGCGTTGAAGACCCTGAGCCACCGGCGATTCCGGTGGCTCAGGGTCTGAAGAACGTTCCGGGCGGCGTGAGCCGCCCGGAGCACTCCTTACTCAGCCGGCCGCTGCCTTCAGTGCGTCACCGAGCGCGTTGGCCTCGTCGGGAGTCATCTCGACGACGAGCCGGCCACCGCCCTCCAGCGGGACCCGCATGACGATGCCCCGCCCCTCCTTGGTGACTTCCAGCGGACCGTCGCCCGTCCGCGGCTTCATCGCCGCCATGTTGTCTCCCCTCAGACCTACACCAGGGTCGGTGGGTTGCCCCACAGCCACTTCGTCACGACCACCCGCAACGGTCACGGGGGTGTCGATAAACGATTTTCCCTGATGAACACCGCCGGACCCAAACCGGAGCAGCATTGATGTAACAGCATCTAGCTTATCTTGAGAAGGCCTGTCACAATGTGCGGTCATGCAGGCACGGTCGGCACTCTTCGACCTGTACGGCGACCATCTCCGTCCGAGGGGTGGCCGGGCACCGGTTGCTGCCCTGGTCAAGCTACTGGCGCCGCTGGGAATCGCACCGCCAGCAGTTCGCACCGCCGTCTCCCGGATGGTGCGTCAGGGCTGGCTCGAGCCCCTCCGGTTGGCCTCCGGACCGGGATATTCGATCACACCGAAAGCCGCCCGGCGACTCGACGAGGCAGCGGCCCGGATCTACCGGACCGGCCGGGTCACCTGGGACGGCCGATTCGATCTGCTGGTGTTGGAGGCCCCTGGCTCCCGGCGGGACCGCCAGCGACTCGCGGCCAACCTGAGCTTCCTCGGCTACGGGACGCTCGACGAGCAGACCTGGGTCGCCACCCGCCCCGCCGAAGATGTCGACCTGCTCCTCGCCGAGACCGGCATCCGGTTCGAGCGGTTCACCGCCTCGCACTTCTCCGGCACCCCCGGCGCGATGGGCGTGGTCCGACGGGCCTGGAACCTGGCCGAGATCGGCCGCGCCTACGAGCGGTTCGTCGCGGACCAGCGCCCGCTGCTCGCGGCGGTCACCGTGCGCAGCAGCGACGAGGCGGCGTACGCGACGCGGTTCCGCCTCGTGCACGCCTGGCGTACGTTCCTCTTCCAGGATCCGCAGCTGCCACCGGCGCTGCTGCCCGAGCGGTGGCCCGGCACCGCCGCGGCCAGTTTCTTCGACCGGCACGCGGCCCGCCTGCGTCCGGCCGCCGACCGGTACGTCGAACAGTGCCTCGACGCCGGCAACCGCATCGTCCGACAGAAGGGTCGTTAGACACGTGACCGAGCCGCTGCTGGTCGACCGGACCGACGCCGTCGTCACCCTCACGCTGAACCGGCCGAACGCGATGAACGCGCTCGACGTGGCGCTCAAGGAGGCGTTACGGGACGCCCTGGCGGAGCTGGAGACCGACAGGTCCTGCCGCGCTGTCGTCCTGGCCGGGGCCGGCGGGTCGTTCAGCGCCGGTCAGGACCTGCGTGAGCATGTGACCATCCTGGAAAACTCGGCAGGTGACCCGTTGGGGACCGTGCGGGCGCACTACAACCCGATCGCCGCCCGGCTCGCCAACCTGCCCAAGCCGGTGATCGCCGCGGTCCGGGGGATGGCCGCCGGTGCGGGCGCGTCGCTGGCGTTCCTGGCCGACATCCGCATCGGCGGTCCGACCACCAATTTCCTGATGGCCTTCGCCAAGGTCGGTCTCGCCGCCGACACCGGCGCCTCCTGGACGTTGCCCCGACTGGTCGGCCACGCCAAGGCGGTGGAGCTGCTGATGCTGGCCGAGCCGGTCCGCGCCGAGGAGGCCTGCCGGTTGGGCCTGCTCAACCGGTTGACTGACGACGACGAGCAGGTGTTGCCCGTCGCCCAGGAGTTGGCCGCCCGTCTCGCCGCCGGGCCGACCGTCGCGTACGGGGCGATCAAGCGGCAACTCTCCATCGCCGACGCCGGCACCCTCGCCGACGCCCTCGCCGCCGAGGCGCAGGCCCAGTCGATCTGCGGCGCCACCGCCGACCACCGGGCCGCCACGCTCGCCTTCGTCGGCAAGCAGAAACCGGTCTTCGAGGGACGCTGAACGCGATCCGGACGCCGCCCTTACCGTCCTCGAACATGGGCCGCCTAGCGTCGGCCGGTATGAGCGATCGTGAAGCGGTGGCGCACCTGCTGCGCCGGGCCACCTTCGGGCCGACCGCCGACGAGGTGGACGCGGCCGAGCGGGCCGGGCCGGCGGCGACCCTGGACCGGCTGCTCACCCCACCCGAGACGGATCGGGGTGCGGCGGCCACGCCGACCCCGACGCTGCCCCCCGACCCGCACGCCAAGCTGACAAAGGATTCCACCCGCGAGCAGCGGCAGCAGGCCAACGCGGAGCGTCGCAGGCAGCTCCAGCAGGTCACCGAGTGGTGGCTGGACCGGATGGTGGCCGCCGAGGACGGGCTGACCGAGAAGTTGCTCTTCTTCTGGCACGGGCACTGGGCCACCAGCGCGCAGAAGGTCAAGTCGGCGCGGCTGATGGTGGGCCAGTTGGAGACGCTGCGCCGGCACGGTCGTGGGCCGCTGGGCCCGCTGGTCGCGGCGATGGTGCGCGACCCCGCCCTGATCGTCTGGCTGGACGGGCAGAAGAACACCCGCAAGGCGCCGAACGAGAACCTGGCCCGCGAGCTGATGGAGCTGTTCACCCTCGGCATCGGCGCCTACAGCGAGGCCGACGTGAAGGCCGGCGCGCGGGCACTGACCGGCTGGGTGGTCGACAGGCGTACCGGTGCGACCCGTTTCGAGGCCCGCCGGCACGACCCCGGCGAGAAGACCATCCTCGGGCAGAGCGGTCGGTTCGACGCCGAGGCGTACGCCGACCTGCTGGCGGCCCAACCGGCGGCGGCCGGGTTCGTGGCCGGGCGGCTCTGGTTCCGCTACGCCGGCACCGACATCCCGGCACCGGACGGTCTGGCCGGCGCGGACACCGTCGCGACACTGCGCGCGCTCTTCTCCGCATCGGCCTTCGCGCAGACCCGGGGCACGCTGGTGAAGCAGCCGGTGGAGTGGCTGGTCGGTGCGCTACGGCAGCTCGGCATCCGACCGTCCGCGCTGCCCGAGCAGCAACGCCGGCAACTGCTGGCCGGTCTGAACGCGCTGGACCAGGTGCCGTTGCGCCCGCCCAGCGTGGGCGGTTGGCCGGCCGGGGTCGCCTGGCTGACCACTTCGTCGTTGCAGGCCCGGCTGCGGACGGCCGGGGTGCTGGCGGCCGCCACGGCACCAGCGGTGCTGGCCCGGCTGACCGCCGCGCCCACCGCGGGCCGACCGGACGCGCTGGCCCGACTGCTGGTGGTCGACGGCTGGGGCGCGCGCACCCGCGCCGCCCTCACCCCGCTGGCCGGTGAACCCCGCAAACTGCTGGCCGCCGGCCTGGTCAGCCCCGAATACACAGTCAGCTGAGCGGAGGAGTCGACATGGACACAGTGACCCGACGCAGGTTCCTGCTGACCAGCGGGGTGGTCGGCGCGGGCGCATTGGCCGCCGGGGCCGGCGCGTACAGCCTGCGGGACCTGCTGGACACCGCCGGGGACCGCGACCCGCAGTCCCGCACGCTGGTGCTGGTGACCCTGTACGGCGGCAATGACGGGCTCAACAGTGTCATTCCGTACGGCGACCCGGCCTACCGGGCGGCTCGCCCGGAGCTGGCGTACCCGGACGGGGAGGTGCGGCGGTTGGACGACGACTTCGGCCTCAACCCGGCGCTGGCCGGCCTGCACCAGCGCTGGTCCGGCGGTGGGCTGGCGATCGTGCGCGGAGTCGGCTACCCGAAGCCGGACCGCAGCCACTTCCGGTCGATGGACATCTGGCACACCGCACAACCGGACCGGCCGGGCAACACCGGCTGGCTCGGGCGGTGGCTGGACCGGGCCGGCGGCGACCCCCGGTTGGCTGTCTCCTTCGAGCCGGCGCTGCCGCCGTTGCTGGCCGGGGAGCGGAGCGCCGGCGCGGCGGTGCCGGTGACCGACCGGAAGGCCGCCAAGGGGCTGCCCGCCCAGACGCTCACCGCGTTCGCCGCCGCCGAGGCGGGCGAGTCGGCGGCCCGGGGACGGGCCGCCGCCTGCTTCGCCGACCTACGGTCGGTGGACGAGATGATCCGCCAGGTACGCGACTCCGCCGACCCGGACACGGCGGAGCCGGACGGCGAGCAGGCCCCCGCGACGGCCACCGGCGGGGCGCGTACCCCGCTGGACGCCCAGCTCGACCTGGTCGCACAGTGTGTCGAGGCGGGAGTGTCCACCCGGGTCTTCTCGGTGTCGCTGGGCGGCTTCGACACGCACGCCGACGAGAAGCAGTTGCAGGCCGTGCTCCTGGGTCAGCTGGACCGGGCGTTGACCGGGTTCGCCGACCGGATGGGTCGCACCGAGGCGGGCCGGAAGGTGGTGGTGGCGGTCTACTCCGAGTTCGGGCGTCGGGTACGGGCCAACGCCTCGGACGGCACCGACCACGGCACCGCCTCGGACGTGCTGCTGCTCGGCGCGGGCGTCCGGGGTGGCTGGCACGGCGCACCACCGAGCCTCACCGATCTCGACGACGGCGACCTGAAATACACAACCGATTTCCGGGACGTCTACGCCACGCTGCTGGAGCGGGTGCTGGGCACCGACCCGGGCCCGGTCCTCGCCGACTGGCGGGGACGGGTGGACAAACTCTTCTAGTCGTCCTCTTCCGGGTCCTGGTTGGCCTGCTCGCCCAGCACGAACGCCTGCATGGCCAGCTCGTCACCGGCCGGCGAGACGAAGGCGGGCAGCTCACGCGGGCCCAGCTCCTGCACGTAGGACCAGAACAGCCGAACGGCCTCGGCCGGCGTGCCGGCCTCGATCGGCAGGTCGAGGCTGACCAGCCAGGTGCGCCGCGTCGGCGGTGGGCCGAGCTGGTCGGCCAGGGCCCGGAAGGCCGCCGGCTCCAGTGCGGTGACCGGCCCGTCGAGCGTCAGCAGGTCGGCGGGCACCGGCTCGTCGAAGGCCCGCCGGGTGTACGCGACGACGAGCGTCCCCGGCTCGGTCGGGGACTGCGGGTCGTCGGGGTCTTCGCGGTGGCGTTGACCGGGTGCGCTGACCCGGCCGAGCGCCACCAGCCGTGGCGGCGCGTCGACGAGCACGGCCACCTGGTCTCCCGGCCCTGGCCGGGCGACGTCGGTGAGCCCGGTCAGCTCCAGCGTGTCGTGGTGCACGAGCCGCTCGGCCTCGTACCGCTCGGCGGGCAGCAGCACCGCCCAGGCACCCACCCCGTCGGCGTTGCCGGCCGCACCGGCCCGGTGCGCGGTCTCGGTCGTCATGCCTGCCATCTCATCACGCCGCCGGTGGGAGGGTGACGTGACAGCCGACGATGTGATCGTCGACCATCCCGGTCGCCTGCATCAGCGCGTAGGCGGTGGTCGGGCCGACGAACCGGAAGCCGCGTTTCTTGAGTGCCTTGGCCATCGCCGTCGACTCGGGGGTGATCGGCGCGAGCTCGGCGAACGAGGCGGGGCGAGCGGGCCGGGGCTCCGGCGCGAAGGACCAGAGCAGCGCGGACAAGCCCTCGGGCAGCTCCAGTGCGGCGCGGGCGTTGGCGATCGCCGCCTCGATCTTGGCCCGGTTGCGGACGATGCCGGCGTCGGCGAGCAGCCGGGTCACGTCGGCGTCGTCGTAGCGGGCGACGGTGGGGATGTGGAACTCGTCGAAGGCCAGCCGGAACGCCGGGCGCTTGCGCAGGATGGTCAGCCAGGACAACCCGGACTGGAACGCCTCCAGCGTCATCCGCTCGTAGAGCGCGTCGTCGCCGTGCAGCGGCCGCCCCCACTCGGTGTCGTGGTAGATGGCGTAGTCGGGGGTGCTCGATCCCCAGGCGCAGCGAGCCAGCCCGTCGGCGCCGATCACCAGGTCAGTCACCTCGTACACGCTAGGGCATCGGTCCGACACCCCATTGCCACCGGCCGCCCGGCTGCCTATGGTGCTTGTTACCGACCGGTAGGTCGGGGTCACCCACCGGTGCGCCCCGGCCGGCGACGGCGAGCGGAGGCCGCGCGATGAAGGAGTTCCCGGACGTCATCGCCTGGTCGATCCCGGCCTTCGTGCTGCTCATCGTGCTGGAGCGGGTCTCCTACCTGCTGCACCGCGACGACGACGAGGTCGGCTACGGGGGCGCCGACACCGCGACCAGCCTGACCATGGGGCTGGGCAGCATCTTCGCCGACCTGCTCTGGAAGGTGCCGATCGCCGCCGCGTACGCGCTGCTCTACGCGCTCACCCCGCTGCGGATCGCCGAGGTCTGGTGGAGCTGGCCGCTGATCCTGCTCGCACAGGACTTCTGCTACTACTGGTCGCACCGCAGTCACCACGTGATCCGCATCCTCTGGGCCTCGCACGTGGTGCACCACTCGTCGCAGCGGTTCAACCTCTCCACCGCACTGCGCCAGCCGTGGACCGGCCTGACCAGTTGGGTGTTCTACCTCCCGCTGATCGTGGCCGGCGTCCACCCGGCCGTGGTCGCGTTCTGCGGGTCGGTCAACCTGCTCTACCAGTTCTGGATCCACACCGAGCGGATCGGGAAGATGCCGCGCTGGTACGAGGCGATGTTCAACACCCCGTCGCACCACCGGGTGCACCACGCGTCGCAGGGCAGTTACCTGGACCGCAACTTCGGCGGCATCCTGATCGTCTGGGACCGGCTCTTCAGGTCGTTCGCGCCGGAACGGGAACGCTGCGTGTACGGCCTGACCAAGAACGTCGGCAGCTACAACCCGGTCCGGGTGGCCTTCCACGAGTACGCCTCGATCGCTCGGGACGTGCGCGCCGCGGTGACCTGGCGGCAGCGCGCCGGGCACCTCTTCCGCGCACCGGGCTGGCAGCCGGCACCGGGCCGTACGGTCAGGGCAACCGGCCCTGCTCGACCAGACGGGCAAACCTCTTCAGCGCCTGGGTGAGGCTGAGCTTGGAGCCGGGCCAGAGCACCGGCCAGGCCAGTCGACCGGCCCAGCCGCCCGGCAGGTGGAACCACTCGTGCCAGACGACCTGGGTGCGGTCCCGGCCCAGCTGGGTGCAGCGCAGCACCCCCGGGCCGCGCAGCAGCTGACCGTGGTGCACCACGCCGATCTCGTACGGCTCGTCGACCCGGACCACCCGCATCTCGTCGCGCAGGGTCGCCCGGCCGAGCGCGGTCACCGCCTCGATCCGACTGCCCTCGCGCCCGTCGCCCTCGACCACCCGAACGCGGGTGAACGGGATCCAGTCGGACTGACGTTCCCAGGCGAGCAACGCGGCGAAGACCCGCTCCGCAGGGGCGTCGACGATCACCGTGGCGGTCACCTCACCGGCACCGGGTCGGGCCGCCTGCCGAAGATCGTCGGCGCCCTCCAGCTCGGTCACGCCGACTCCGACCGAACCACCGCGTCGCGCTGCTCGGTGTCGTCGGCGGGGGCGCCGGCAATCTGGTCACGATCGGCCGACTCGTCGTCGGCGGGCGTGGCGGACGGCGCCACCCCATCGGAGTCCGCCGGAGACGAGGTGGCGGCGGGCGACGCGCCGGGGGTCGTCGAGCCGACCGGGGCCGAGCCCGCCTCGCCGGTCAGCGGCGCGTCCTTGCCCGGCTCGGCTGCCGTGCCCGGCTTCGCCGCGTCCGCGGTCGTCACCTTGCTGGTCGACTGCTCGCGGGCCTGGCGCAGCACGTCCGCGTCGTCGGTGCGCCCCTCACGCAACGCGATGACCTCCGACTCCAGTACGCCAATCAGCTCGGACTTGTAACCGATGTCGTAGGCGGCACGGCGCAACGCCTGATCGACCTGGTCCATCCGGTACCCGCGCAACCCGGTGTCGAAACGAACCGCCCCCACGTCGGATTCGCGCAACGGGCGGGTGCCCGGCAACGCCACGGCCTGCGAATCCGGCTCGGCCGGCGCCAGGCCGGGATCACGGCCGCTGACCAGCACCGTCACGCCGAATATCACCGCCGCGACGGTCAACGCCACGACCAGGAGGAGCAGAAGCTGACCCATGTACTGATCGTGGCATGGCAGCCGGCCCGGAGCGACCCCGCCACCCGCCCCGATCACGATCGGCGCCGACGCCCGCCCGGAATTGCGGACGGGCGACCGACTAGCGTCGGGACCGGCCGACGCGGCGGCGACGGCGGGAACTTCCAGGAGGCGGGCATGGCCGGGGCGCTTCGGCTGGGTGGACAGACGTTCGCCCCGGGCGAGCTGGTGGTTATGGCGATCGTCAACCGCACGCCGGACTCGTTCTTCGACCGCGGGGCCACCTACGCCGCGGACAGCGCGCTGCGCGCGGTGGAGCGGGCGGTGGACGAGGGCGCGGCCATCATCGACATCGGCGGGGTCAAGGCCGGCCCCGGTGCGGACGTCGACGTCGCCGAGGAGATCCGGCGCACGGTGGACACCATCGCCGCCGTCCGCGCCGAGTTTCCGCAGGTGGTGATCTCCATCGACACCTGGCGTGCCGAGGTGGCGACGGAGGCCGTGGCGGCCGGCGCCGACCTGCTCAACGACACCTGGTCGGGCGCCGACCCCACGTTGATGCGGGTGGCCGCCCAGACCGGCGCCGGCCTGGTCTGTTCGCACGCCGGGGGCCTGACGCCGCGCACCAGGCCGCACCGGGCCGCCTTCACCGACGTGGTCGCCGACGTGGTCGCGACGGTGACCGGGCTCGCCGAGCGCGCGGTGGCGGCGGGGGTACGCCCCGACGGCATCCTCATCGACCCGGCTCACGACTTCGGCAAGAACACCCGGCACTCGCTGGAGATCACCCGCCGACTGGACGAGCTGACCGCAACCGGCTGGCCGGTGCTGGTGGCGCTCTCCAACAAGGACTTCATCGGTGAGACGTTGGGCCTGCCGGTGGCCGAACGGCTGGAGGGGACGCTCGCCGCGACAGCGGTCTCGGCCTGGTTGGGCGCCCGGGTCTTCCGGGCCCACCAGGTCGGCCCGACCCGACGGGTGCTGGACCTGGTGGCCTCGATCCGCGGCGACCGTCCGCCCACGGCGACCCGAAGGGGACTGGCCTGACCGGTTGTCGCCGTAACCGGCCGCTAACGGCCGGACGGACCGACACGATCGCCGGAGGCAGTGGCGTTCAGGTCCAGCGGAGGATGTTCCTACGCCAGGCGTAGAGAATGCCGAGCGCGAGCACCGCCACGAACACCGCCATCTCCACCACCGTCACCAGGCCGAAGCCCGGCCGGTCGAAGACCACCGCCCAGGGGAACAGGAACACCGCCTCGACCGCGAACAGCACGTACAGGTAGGCGTACACGTAGTAGCGAATCTGCATCTGCGCCCAGTCGGCACCGACCGGGTCGAGCCCGCACTCGTAGCTGGCCCGCTTGCCGGGTGGGTCGGCCGGACGCGCCGGGCGTAACACCCGGTTGGCCGAGAACGCCGTAACGAAGAAGAGAACGCTGGCGAGCAGCAGGAGACCGAGCGTCGCGTACGAGCCCAGGTATCCGTTCACAGTCGGCAGCCTACCGCCCGCCCCGACGGGCCGTCCCAAACACGTTACGGATTTGTTTCCAGATGGGACTAGTGCACAGGGGCAACTGTTACCGAATATTGGACACCCACCCATGTCACCGGAGGACAGATGGCCCGCGTGAAGGCATCGCCCGGTAACCGGGCGGAGGGGCGGCGTTCCACGCCCCTGCTGACGACCGCGCTCGCGCTCGGCCTGCTCACGGCGCTCGCCGTGGGACCGGCCTGGGCCAGCGCGGCCACGCCGGACGCGGACCCGGTCGCGACGTCGGTCGAACCGGTCAACGAGCCGGGAGAAGAGGTTCCCCCCACCACGCCGGCCGAGGAGCCCACCCCGACCGAGGGGCCGGGCGGTGAACCGGGGCCGACCGAGCCAGCGCCGGAGACCAGCGCGCCACCACCGGAGACGACGCCACCCCCGCCGGTGACCACCGCCCCGGAGGTCCCACCGGTGCCGACCACCATCGCGCCCGCGCCGGGCGGCACCACCCGACCGCCCAGCCCGGGCCCGCCGGTGCCGCCGACCCCACCCCCGGCCCCGCCGACACCCCCGGCTCCTCCGGTCCGCCCGCCCGCGCCGGGTTCGGCGGCCCCGCCGCAGAGCCCGCTGGGCGTGCAGGTCACCACCGGCGACGTCACCCTCACCGAGGCGTACTGGAACACCGCGAGCACGACCGCCACCCTGCAGGTCACTGTGCACAACAGCGGTACCACGGCTGAACAGATCCGACTCTCGTACACGCTGCCCGCCGGGCTGACCGACGCCGGCACGAAGGGCTGCGCCGCCGCCGGCGGTGGGGCGTACCGCTGTGGAGCCTGGACCGCCGAGGCGGGCGCCCGGTTCAGCACCGTGCTGCGCCTGCGGGTCGCCGGCACGGCGTGGAAGCAGATGCCGCTCAGCGGCTCCGTCCAGGTCACCGCGGACGCTCCGGGGGTGCCCGGGGAGGTTACCGACGACCAGGGCTTCGCGGTGCTCTTCCCGGCCGGCCCGCCGGTGCCCGGAATCGCGCTCGCCGCCGACGAGGTGGCCTTCGACATCAGCGGTGGCCCCAGCACCCTCACGCTCCGGCTGGGCAACACCGGCACGGTGGACGCCGCCGGCCGGGTCGAGGTCGTCCTGCCCGCCGGGGTGACCGTGCCGACCCCACCGCTCGGCTGCGTGGCGGTCGACCCGACGCGTACCCGCTGCGACGCCGGCCTGGTGACGGCGGGGACGACCGCCCATGTGCAGCTGCCGGTGGAGGCGACGCCACAGGCCCAGAGGGAAGCGCCGTTCTCCGGTGCGGTGATCGGCCAACTCGATCCCCGCAGCGGCCCCACCCGTCGGGTGCAGATGAGCTTCCGGATCACCGCGGCCGCCGCCCTGGCCACGCCTGTGGTCTCCCCGCCCGCGCCGACCGGCTCGCAGGGCGTACTCCCGGCCGGTGCCGCGACCCGGGACGGCGGGTTGACCTCGGCGCAGCGCACCGCGATCGCCCTGATCACGGTCTCCACGCTGCTGGTGGTGCTGGCTCTCACGCTGGCCATGACCTCGCTGCGCCGCCGGTTCGGCGGCCCGCCGCCCGAGCCCGCGCCGCATCCCACGGACTGATCGACGGACGACCCCGGCCCACGTGCCGGGGTCGTCGGCGCGGCCCGGTGGTGATCTGAATTACGGCGGGCGGTGCGTAACCCCGCAAAGGTGGGCATTTCACGACCCAATCGGGTCCCAGTCGGCGGACCTCCCGGGATGGTTAGGGCTCCCTTAGACGTAGGCTCTCAGGTGAGGAACGACAGCGGCCGGACCCGCCTGGGGCGGTGTGGTGAAGCGTTGCGTCAAGGAGGTTCCGTGGCCGGGCAAGCCCCGCAGTCGCGAACGAAGGTGGCACAGTGACCAAGCAGATCCGTCAACTCGACCGGGTGGTCATCCGGTTCGCCGGTGACTCCGGCGACGGCATGCAGCTGACCGGCGACCGGTTCACCTCGGAGACGGCACAGCTCGGCAACGACATCTCCACGCTGCCAAACTTCCCCGCCGAGATCCGCGCTCCCGCCGGCACCCTGCCCGGCGTGTCGAGCTTCCAGGTGCACTTCGCCGACTACGACATCCTCACGCCGGGTGACGCGCCCAACGTGCTGGTGGCGATGAACCCGGCGGCCCTCAAGGCCAACCTGGCCGATCTGCCGCGCGGCGCGGACATCATCGTCAACACCGACGAGTTCACCAAGCGCAACCTCGCCAAGGTCGGTTACCAGAGCAGCCCGCTCGACGACGACTCGCTGGCCGGCTACGTCGTGCACCCGGTGGCGCTGACCTCGATGACGGTCGGCGCGCTCGCCGCCCACCAGGTGTCCAAGAAGGATGCCGAGCGGTCCAAGAACATGTTCGCGCTCGGCCTGCTCTCCTGGATGTATTCCCGGCCCTACGAGTCGACGCTGCGCTTCCTGGAGCGCAAGTTCGCGGCCCGCCCGGAGCTGGTCGCCGCGAACGTCGCCGCCTTCAAGGCCGGCTGGAACTTCGGCGAGACCACCGAGGACTTCGCGGTCCGCTACGAGGTCAAGCCGGCCAAGATGAAGCCGGGCACGTACCGCAACATCACCGGCAACGCGGCGCTCTCGCTGGGGCTGGTCGCCGCCGGGGTTCGCTCCGGGCTGCCGGTCTTCCTCGGGGCGTACCCGATCACGCCGGCGTCGGACATCCTGCACGAGCTGAGCAAGCACAAGCGCTTCGGCGTTCTCACAGTGCAGGCCGAGGACGAGATCGCCGCGGTCGGCGCCGCGCTGGGCGCCTCGTACGGCGGGTCGCTCGGTGTGACCACCACCAGCGGCCCCGGCGTGGCGCTCAAGAGCGAGACGATCTCGCTCGCGGTGGCGCTGGAGCTGCCGCTGGTGATCGTGGACGTGCAGCGCGCCGGCCCGTCGACAGGCATGCCGACCAAGACCGAGCAGGCCGACCTCAACATGGCGCTCTACGGTCGGCACGGCGAGGCGCCGGTCGCGGTGATCGCGCCCCGGTCACCGTCGGACTGCTTCTTCGCGGCACTGGAGGCGGCCCGGATCGCGCTGACCTACCGCACCCCGGTGATCCTGCTGTCCGACAACTACGTCGCCAACGGTTCCGAGCCGTGGCTGCTGCCGGACGTGGAGTCGCTGCCCGACCTGCGGGTCGAGTTCGCCACCAAGCCCAACGGCGAGGACGGCACCACCTTCCTGCCCTACCTGCGCGACCCGGAGACCCTGGCCCGGCCATGGGCGATCCCTGGCACGGCGGGCCTGGAGCACCGGATCGGCGGCCTGGAGAAGGCCGACAAGACCGGGGACATCTCCTACGACCCGGCCAACCACGACTTCATGGTGCGCACCCGGGCCGCCCGGATCGAGACCATCCCGGTGCCGGACATCGAGGTGGAGGACCCGGACGGCGACGCCCGGGTGCTGGTCCTCGGCTGGGGCTCGACGTACGGGCCGATCGGCGCGGCGTGCCGCGGGGTTCGCCAGCGCGGCCTGTCCATCGCCCAGGCGCACCTGCGGCACCTGGCACCGATGCCGGCCAACCTCGGTGAGGTGCTGCGCTCGTACGACAAGGTGGTCATCCCGGAAATGAACCTGGGCCAGCTCGCCCACGTCATCCGGGCCCGCTACCTGGTCGACGCGATCAGCTACAACCAGGTCCGCGGCCTTCCGTTCACGGCCGCCGAGCTGGAGACGACGCTGGAAGAGGTGCTGAAGAATGTCTGAGCCCGTCGCCGTCAAGCTCACCGCGAAGGACTTCAAGTCCGACCAGGAGGTGCGCTGGTGCCCCGGCTGCGGTGACTACGCGATCCTGGCGGCCATCCAGCAGTTCATGCCGGAACTGAACATCCCTCGGGAGCGCACCGTCTTCGTCTCCGGGATCGGCTGCTCGTCCCGCTTCCCGTACTACATGAACACGTACGGGATGCACTCGATCCACGGTCGGGCCCCGGCGATCGCGACCGGCCTGTCGGTGTCCCGCCCGGACCTGTCGGTCTGGGTGGTCACCGGCGACGGCGACGCGCTCTCCATCGGTGGCAACCACCTGATCCACGCGCTGCGGCGCAACGTCAACCTCAAGATCCTGCTGTTCAACAACCGGATCTACGGTCTGACCAAGGGCCAATATTCTCCGACGTCCGAGGTCGGCAAGGTCACCAAGTCGACCCCGGCCGGCTCGGCGGACGCCCCGTTCAACCCGCTCTCACTCGCCCTCGGCGCGGAGGCAAGCTTCGTCGGCCGGACCATCGACTCCGACCGCAAGCACCTCCAGTCAGTGTTGCGGGCCGCCGCGGAACACGAGGGCTCGGCCTTCGTGGAGATCTACCAGAACTGCAACATCTTCAACGATGGGGCGTTCGAGCAGCTCAAGGACCCGTCCACCCGGGACGACTACCTGATCCGCCTGGAGCACGGGCAGCCGATCACCTTCGGCGCCGACGGGCAGTTCTGCGTGGTGCACCCGCCGGGCGGCTTCGGCCTGGAGGTCCGGGACACCAGCTCGGTCCGCCCGGAGGAGATCGTCGTGCACGACGCGACGGTCACCGACCCGGCGTACGCCTTCGCGCTGTCCCGGCTGCCCGGTCTGGACCTGCGGAACACTCCGATCGGGGTGTTCCGCTCGGTGGACCGACCGTCCTACGACAGCGTGGTGCAGGCTCAGCTCGCGGCCGCCAAGGCGAAGGTCACCGAGACCCCTGAGCAGCAGCTCGCCGGGCTGCTGGGCAGCGGCGACACCTGGACCATCCTCTGACCTGTCCGCACTGACGAAAGCGGCCGTCCCCGATCGGGGGCGGCCGCTCTCGTCGTGTCGGCGCTGCCTCAGCGCTGGGCGTTGGCCGGCGCCCAGAGGTTGTCGATCTCCTTTTCGGCCGCCGCGAGGCTCGCCTCGTGCAGCGGGATCAGCTCGGCCATCGCCGGCACCGACGGGGCCAGGGTCAGCTCGGCGCTGATGAAGCGCGGCTGCATGCCGGTCATCGACAGGCCGTGCGGGAGCCACGGTTCGGCGTGGTCCCAGCCGTAGCGCGGGGTGCCCTCGCCGTAGCCGCCACCCCGGGTGGCCAGCACCACGAACTCGCGTCCGCCGAGCAGGCCCTCCTGCGTCGTCGGGTCGTATGCCAGCCCGGGAACGATCAGGTGGTCGACCCAGGACTTGACGCTGCTCGGCGCGCCGAAGTTGTAGAGCGGCAGGCCGAGCAGCACCACGTCGGCCTGCTTCACCTCGTCGACCAGCCGCTCGCTGAGCTCCCAGGAATCGCGCTGGGCAGGGGTGTGCTGGTCCGGGGGCGTCATCCGCGCCAGCCCACCGTCCGCGTCCAGGTGCGGCAGCGGTTCGGCGCCCAGGTCCCGGTAGGCCACGGTGCCGTCCGGGTGGGCCGCACGCCATGCGTCGACCGCGCGGGCGGTGAGCCGCCTGCTGACCGACCAGGCACCGCGGATGCTCGAGTCAATATGCAGTAGATGCATCATTCCTCCTTCAGGGATCGTTCGTGCAGCACCAACTATTTATAGCAGGTCGATGTTCCGGAGGGTCGGTAGACTGGGTCACATGTCCGCGCAGCCGCTCGACTCCGCAGAGCACCGCTCGGGCGCACTCCTGGACCATCTGGCCCGGCGGATGCGGCTGCGGTCGGAGTCGGTGCTGGCGCCGCTGGGGCTACGCCCTCGGCATCTGGTCGCGCTCACCGTGCTGCGCGCCGGCGGCGGCACCGGCCAACAGGCGCTCGCCACCATCCTGGAAATGGACAGCACCAACGTCGTGGGGCTGCTCAACGACCTGGAAGCGAAGCAGCTGATCGAGCGTCGGCGCTCCCCCGAGGATCGCCGCCGACACGTCGTCGAACTCACCGAAGATGGGGCAAAACGCCTCAGCGAGGCCGAGTGCGCCCTGGCCAGCGCCGAGGACGAGGTGCTGGGAGCACTGGATCCCGCCGAGCGGGAGACGCTCTACAAGCTGCTCAGCCGGGCCTCCACCGGCACGTCGGTCAGCTGCACCGACGCGATCTGCGTCACCGACGACACCTGCTGACGCCCCGCCACCACACGGCCCCAGCCGTCACAGCGGCCCAGCGGTCACCGAGCGACCCAGCCGTCACACCGCGGGCAACGCCGGGACGATCAGGCGGTCGCCGCCGACTGGGGGCGGTCGTCGCGCACGTGCACCAGCATGTCGCCGGTCTCGATCACCGCGCCGGCCCGGTCGGCCAGGGTGACCACCTTGCCCCGCCGCACCAGGGCGATCACCAACGAGTCCAGTTCGCGCGGCGAGCGACCCACCTCGTCCCGCTCCGCGGAACGCATCGCCAGCGCCATGCCCTGGCCGGGAGTGAGCAGATCCTCCACCACGTCGATCAGCGGCGGCGCCGAGGTGGACAGGCCGAGCAACCGGCCCGCCGTGGCCGACGAGACGATCACATGGTGCGCGCCGCTCTGCTTGAGCAGCGGGGCGTTCTCCGCCTCCCGGGCCGCCGCGATGATGCGAACCTGACCGGCGGTAAGCTGCCGCACCGTCAGCGCGACAAGGACCGACGCGTCGTCACTGTCGGTCGCGATGATCACGGCCTTCGCGCTCTTGACGTGCGCCTCGTTCAGCACCGACGAGCGGGTCGCCGAGCCCTCGATCGCCACCAGTCCGGCGGAGGTGGCCTGCCGCAGTGCGGCGGCGCTGCGCTCCACCACCACGATCCGCGAACGGTCCAGGCCGTTCTCCATCAGGGCGGAGACAGCGCTACGCCCCTTGGTGCCGTAGCCGCAGATGATGACGTGGTCCTTCACGGCTCTCCTCCACCGCGACAGGCGACGGCCGGTCCGGTACTGCTCGGTCAGAACTTCCAGGGTGGTACCGACCAGGATGATAAGGAAGATCACGCGGGCCGGGGTGATGAAGAGGACGTTGACCAGCCGGGCCGACGGCGCGGCCGGGGTGATGTCCCCGTAGCCGGTGGTCGAGAGCGACACGACCGCGTAGTAGAAGCAGTCGAGGAGGGTGAGGCCGTCCTCATTGACATCGCGGTAGCCCTCCCGGCCCAGATAGACCGCAGCGACCACGGCGAAGACCAGGCCCAGGGCGGCGGCGAGTCGGAGACTCAGCGCGCTCAGTGGGCCCCGACGCTGCGCGGGAAAATGGATCACCGTCGAACCTGCTCCCCCGCCGTCGCCTGCACGCCCACAACATAGCGGGTGCACCGCCGACCGCACGTCCGGGTCACGGCGGACAACCGGCAGCGCTCCCGCACCCGACTACCGGACGACAACGACGAACCAGTGCAGGCCGGCAGACGCAGGGGGCGCGACCCTCGTGACGGCCACACCCACCTGTACCGGTGGAAGCCCGGGCCCGCGCCGTCGCAGTGGCGCGGGCCCGGACGGGTCTGCCCGAACGGCCGGGGACGGGCATGATGAGGGTGTTCCCGACGACGACAGCGAAAGTGAGGCCGGCATGTCGTTGCTGCGACGAGTCATCGGCGGGGTGCTGCGTCGCCACCGTCAGCGTCAGGGCCGCACGCTGCGCGAGGTGGCCGAGTCGGCCGACGTTTCGGTGCCCTACCTGTCGGAGGTGGAGCGGGGCCGCAAGGAGGCCTCCTCGGAGGTGCTCGCGGCGATCTGCCGGGCGCTCGGCATCAGCCTCGCCGACCTGCTCGGGGAGGCCCGCGACGATATGCGCCGGGTCGAACCCCGCCTCCCGGCGGCACCCCGTGCCGCACTGACCCACCTGGAGCCTGTCGAGGCGGTCCGACGCGAGATCGGCAATGCCACCCTTCTGGTGGGTCCGCTCGGCGGCGGGCTGCCCCTCCAACGAGTGCCCAAGGCCGGCGAGCCGACGATGCGTGTCGGCGTGACGGCCTCCGCTGGTGGCTCGCGCCCCGGCCCGCGTACCCCTTGCCTGGCTGGCGTTGAATCGACCCTGGTCGGCGCGCGGCGGTTGACCGCCGCGTAGGCCGCGCGGGTTCTGCCGGCGGCGGATCTGCCGGCGGCAGAATCACTGGGCCGGCCACCGCCGTCGCCCGCACGCTGGAGGGGCCGGTCCACCGGGTGGTCCCCACCGCCCGCCGGCACGGTGGAAGGCGGCGGCACATGATCAGGTACGGCGCACAGATGCTGGAGGGCGGGCAGCCGTCCTTCGGCGACCAGGTGTTCGAGCGGCTGTTGCGGGAGCGGATCGTCTTCCTCGGCACCGAGGTGACGGAGGAGTCGGCCAACCAGATCTGCGCACAGATCCTGCTGCTCGCCGCCGAGGACGCCGACCGGGACATCTACCTCTACATCAACTCGCCCGGCGGATCGGTGAGCGCGGGGATGGCCGTCTACGACACGATGCGCTACGTCCGCAACGACGTGGCGACACTGGCGCTCGGCTTCGCCGGCTCGATGGGGCAGTTCCTGCTCTGCGCGGGCGCGGCCGGCAAACGGTACGCGCTGCCGCACTCGCGGGTCATGATGCACCAGCCGTCCGGCGGAATGGGCGGGACGGCCTCGGACATCACCATCCAGGCGGAGAACATGCTGCACGTGAAGCGGACGATGCAGGAGCTGATCGCCCAGCACAGTGGACGGACGCTCGACGAGATCCAGCGGGACTGGGACCGGGACCGGTGGTTCACCGCCGAGCAGGCCCGGGAATACGGCCTCATCGACCAGGTGGTCACCCGAGCCGAACAGCTGCCGACGTGACGCCCGGCGGCTACGTGGCCAGGCCCGCGCGGTAGGCGTAGACCACGGCCTGCACGCGGTCGCGCAGGTCGAGCTTGGTGAGGATGCGCGAAACGTACGTCTTGACGGTCTCCTGGCTGATCACCAACGTCGCGGCGATCTCGCTGTTGGACAGGCCGTTGGCGATGAGGCGCAACACCTCCAGCTCACGCGGGGTCAGCCCGACGTCCTGGGGGGTGGTGCCCTCGGCGGGTCGGATCCGCGCGGCGTACCTGCCCACGAGTTGCCGGGTCACCTCGGGCGCCAGCAGCGCCGCACCGCTCGCGACGGTGCGGATACCGTGCAGCAGTTGGGCCGGAGGGGCGTCCTTGAGCAGGAACCCGCTTGCCCCCGCGCGCAGCGCCTCGTACACGTACTCGTCGAGGTTGAACGTCGTCACCACCAGCACCTTGACGGGCTGGGCCACTCCGGCCCCGGCCAGCAGGCGGGTCGCCTTGATACCGTCGAGCACCGGCATCCGTACGTCCATCACGACCACGTCGGGGTGCAGCCGACCGGCGAGGTCGACGGCGGCACGCCCGTCACCACACTCGCCCACCACCTCAAGATCGGGCTGCGCGTCGATGATCGTCGCGAAGCCGGTGCGGATCAACGCCTGGTCGTCGCAGACCAGCACCCGAATCGGGGCCGTCACGACGGGCTCCCGGTGGGGATGCGGGCCGACACGTCGAATCCGCCGTCCGCCCGCCGTTCCGCGCTGAACTCACCACCCAGCACGCCGACGCGCTCGCGAAGCCCCGCGAGGCCGCGCCCACTCCCGCCGGGCCCCCCGGAGTACGAGCCCGAACTTTCGGTGCTGACCTGCACAGTGGTTTCCCTCTCGCCGTAATGCACGTGAACAATGGTGCGGACGCCGTGGGCGTATTTGAGGGCATTCGTCAACGCCTCCTGCACCACCCGGTACGCCACGACCTCAGCACCGCCGGTCGTGTCCGCCGGGCTGCCCTCCTCAGTGAACTCCACCGGCTGCCCAGCCTGCCGGGTCTGCTCGACGAGGGCGCGGAGCTCGCCGACGGGCGGCGTACGCGGATCGGCGCTGTGGTCGGGGTTGAGCAGATCGAGCAGGTGACGCAGGTCCGTGATGGCCCGCCGGCCGGTGTCGGTGATGGCGGTCAGGGTCGTGTCGAGGCGTTCCGGGGCGGCGGTCAGGTAGCGGGCCGCCTCGGCCTGCACGACCATCGCCGTCACATGGTGGGTGACGATGTCGTGAAGTTCGCTGGCGATGCGGGTGCGTTCGGCGGCGCGGGCGGTCAGGGCGACGTGGTGACGGCGTTCCGCTTCGGCGACCCGGGCCTGCCGCAACCAGGATCCGATGCCCCAGGCAAGGACCAGCACCAGGTAGAAGCTGGCGAACCCGGTCACGCCCTCGGTCGACCCCTGCCGATCGAGAGCCACGGCCAGCGCCACGTACGCGGCGGAGCCCAGAACCATTGTGGTACGCCGGCGACGTTCCAGGTGCACCCCCGCGCTCATCAGCGCGATGGCCAGCGCAGAGCCCGAGACCGTGTGATAGGCGCGCAGCTGGTCGATCACGAAGCCGAGCGACACCAAGGCGAGGCAGAGTGCAGGCCAGCGTCTGCGCACAGCCAGCGGAAGGCACTCCAGGGCGACCACAGCGACGGTCAACGCGTCAAAGGGACGCGCCGGCAGATCACCGAGTTGCGTACCCTGGTCGCGCAGCCCCGGCACCACCGATGCGAGGGCGAACAGCAGCGCCAACGGGAGATCCCGGACCGTGACGGGCCACTGCCGCCACGAGCCCGGGATCGTCCGAAGGTCGACCATCAGGAAACCGTAACCGTCGCCGGCTGGACACCGACCGCCCGGCGGCGACGCGGGACGATGTGACCGCGGCGGTGAGCCAACCACATGAACACCAGGGTCAGCACCACACCCGCCGCCACCGTGTAGAGGCTTCCCTCCGGGCCGAAGTCGCCGCCGGTGACCAGGGTCGGGCCAGACATCGCGGCGTCCAGCAGCCCCTCGGACTGACCGTTGCCGGAGACCACGACGCTGAAGATGCCGCCAGCGGCGAAGTTCCAACCGAAGTGCAGGCCGATCGGCACCCACAGGTTGCGGGTGGCGGCGTAGCAGGCGGCGAGCATGAACCCGGCCTCGACCGCGATGCAGATCGCACCCCAGGCACTGGCATCGGGGTTGAACAGGTGCATCAGGCCGAACACCACGCCGGTGAGCAGCAGAGCGATCCAGGTGCCCAGGCGCTCCTCGACGATGCGGAACAGCACGCCCCGGAACATCAACTCCTCGGTCACGGCGGCGGTGGCCATGAACCCGAACAACGCCAACGCGCCCGTGACCGAGCCCACGCCGCGGACGTCGTAGTCAGCGACGAAGGCGATGTTCACGAGCACCGCGGCGAACATCCCGAACCCGATCAGCGCCCCCCGGCCGATCCGAGCACCAGCACCGGCTCGCGCCAGCTCCGCGACCTCGCGGCGCTCCGTACGGCGCACCACCCATCCGTAGACGAGGGCCGCGACCACTGCCGTCAACACACCGATGACCAGCGTGAGCCAGGCGTTCCCCTCCACCGCGACGATGGCTTGACCACCGACGAAGGCAACCGCCGCAACGGCCACAAGCTGTTTCAACAAGCGCATGATGACTCCCTCAACGAGAACCGCAACTGAGGCGCAGCGGCCACGTCAAACGCTATGGAGCCGTCGGTCAGGAATCGTCACCGTGCGGTGGACACTTGCGGGTAGCTCGCACGGGGGACAAGGGCCGGCAATCCCCTGCGGCAGTCCTTCGACCCGAGGACGCATACCGGCATCGTCGGCGGCCTCGCGTCCGCCGAGGAGAGCCCGGCGGCGACCGGCACCGCCGACCTGACGTCACGCTATTAGTGGCACCGTGAGCTGAGATGACAGGGGCTTGTCGCGGAATTGATCCGATCGGTGGCAGAGCACCAGGTCTGAATCGCCGTCGCGATCGTCACAGGCCGCAAACCATTGGCCCAGGGAAGACCCTCAGCCAAGATGCCCTACGTGGCCAATGACGAAGAGCTGCCTCTCGCCGACACGCTGGCGCTCGGGAAGCTGGCCTACCTCCGCCAGCGCTCGCTGAGCAACCCGCGATACCGAGACGCCAGTTACGTTCGGCTTTACGTTACGCCGGGCTATCTCCGCTGGAGCCGGCCATCAGTCTTCGACCCGCACTTGGAGACGGTGCAGCGTAACCTCGCCACCTTCGAGCGACTCGCCAAGCGCCACGACCCGGAGGCCACCCATGCCTGGCGAGCAATCCTCGCTGCCGTAGACCTCCTGTTAGCTGAGGGGCGGCACCGGACTGGGCACCGCACCCGACCAAGACGAATCTGATTGGTCACTGTCGTCGCCCTGATGCGGTCCGCCGCGCCCGGCCGATGCCGGCCGGAGGCCGCCAGCAGGCCGAGTGCGAGCGGGCCGCTGCGCCGCGCTTGCGCGGCGCCTTGATCCTGAAGAGAGCATTTCGGCAATGAGGTTCGACGGCGCTTTTGTCGTGTCCCGGCTGATGCTTCACACCTGCGTCCCACCAGATGCTTGACATGATCGTTCTGGCTGAGGCGCTAACTTGCTCGGGTGGGCTACGACATGTTCGTTCAGCGTTTCGAGCAGGGCGATGTCGCCCCTTTGGCGGGGCATGCGTTCCTGGCCGTTTTTGAGCCCCGCGTCGACCGCCGGGAACCTCAGCACAACTACTGGCACATCAGTGCCGACGACGGCGGCACCGCGGACGTCTACGCCGACCTTGCCGGCGGCGCGCTCGACAGTCTCATGATCAGCCGGTTCTCCGCTGGCACCGTTCTCGACATGCTCGTCAAGTTTATCGGGCTCGCTGATGCCGTTGTGCTTCCACCTGGCTGCCCCACCTTGCTCGCGCACGAAGGGCAGCGGCACCACCTTCCCGAAGAACTTCGCGCTGACGCCGTGGTCGTCCAGGCGGGCGCGGACGTGGAGCGCGTCCTCCAGAGCTGCTAGGCGATGTGCGAAGCACGTGCTGGGACGGATCGGTCAAGCATGTGGTGGGACTAGACAGGGTCGACGGGCGGCTCTCGGGCCACGTCCCAGGCCGCATACCGCTGGCTCGGAATGCTGGCTGCGTCAAACATCGCCGTGATTACCCAGTCGCGAGCGCCGGTACGACGAGAGGGACGGCTGCCAGGTGGAGGGGTCCTGGTCGCCCTTGGACTGGTTGACGTTGTCCGTCACTGCGATCAACTGAGGGCGGCTCAGGTCGTTGGCGAAGCTCTGGCGGCGGCTGGTCGTCCAGGAGTTGGCTCCGGAGCGCCATTCCTCTGGGAGGGGCACGACGTGGTCGATGTCGGAGGCGGCTGTCCAGGTCGCTCCGTCGTAGGGGCTGTACCAGCGGCCCGAGGTGGCGGCGCAGGAACTGTCGACGACGACGGAGGTGCCGTCGCGGTTGAGGACCTGCTCGCGGGTGTTGCAGCTACCGCTGCGTACCGAGCACGCATCTACTACAACACCAACAGCTACTCGGACGTGAAGTCGGGAACTATGCGCGCGGGCGACCGTGTAGAGCTGCACCTTGGAAACCCGAACCAGCAGTTTGACCGACTTGAGATCTGGTTCGACGGCGAGTGTTCGTGCGATCAGCCCGAGGGCGAGGAAGGCCACTGGCGACGTTCCTTCGTCGTGCCGCCGGCGCCGCAGCCTCCTGCACGCCCGGTCGTGGTCTTCACCTGACCTCCGTTCTCACCCTCGGCCTAACGTCGAGCCGTTGACTCCGTGGGTGGCGCGAATGGGTCGTGGCGGATGCTGCGGCCCCTTCGCTTGCAGGGGTGGTGAAATGGGGAAACAGGGCCGTCCAGCGACTCAAGATCGTTGCACGTATTTTGCACGGAGGGCTGCAAACGGCGGCTACGGGTGGCATCCGGCTGCACAAGCCGACCGATCGATGCGGGAACGTATTCGCTGCCCAGATGGCGTCTTTGCTGATCTTCGAGGTGCCCCCGGCAGGATTCGAACCTGCGACACACGGTTTAGGAAACCGATGCTCTATCCCCTGAGCTACGGGGGCGCGAGTGGTCAGTGTAACGACCTGCGGGTTGACCCGCGTTGGCAGGGAGTGACCCGCGTTGACCTGGCGGACCGGCCCGACCGACGACCACACGCCGATCACACGCGCCGGACCGCCGTCCATGATCGTTAACCCGGATTAGCCTCGGTTGGCATGTGTTGACCCAGGTTGGCACCGGCTGGAGAGCACACGACGCGCACATCAGCGAAGATCGTTTTCGCGGAACGACATCGAAGTTCCTTACATCCAGCGGAGCCGCTGGTCGGCCGGAACACTGCTCGGTGTGCGCCCCGCGGGTGCCCGGCACCCGCTCAGCTCATGACACAGACGCCGGGCCAGTGTTCGGCAGGTCGCGGGGCGCGCATGTCATGATGCGGTCGTGCGCTTCGCGGCGAACTGCTACAACGGTGCCGTGTTCAGCAGGGATCCGGCG